>NZ_DJTF01000090.1:0-3664 GCF_002438125.1 Pseudomonas sp. UBA6315 | reverse complement strand
TGTCATGTGCGACAGACGGTGTAAAGTTGTCTTTGGTCGTGCTAGCTTAATGTCACTCGTTTTTTGCGTGGGTAAAACGCCTGTCAGAACATAGAGTTGGCGCCACGTGTTAAAGGGCTTTGAACCCTTTGTTTTCAAGCATATTTTTATAGAGGCACGGGATTACATGGAAATCGGTCTGCGCGAGTGGCTGATCGTCATCGGCATCATTGTCATCGCCGGTATTCTTTTCGACGGCTGGCGCCGCATGCGCGGCGGAAAAGGCAAGTTGAAATTCCGTCTGGATCGCAGTTACTCCAACCTGCCGGACGAGGAGGGCAGCGCTGAAGTGCTCGGCCCGTCGCGGGTGCTGGACGCTCACAAAGAGCCCGAACTGGACGAGAGCGACCTGCCTTCGCTCAGTGCCCCGGCGCGGGAGCGCGAACGTGAGCGTGAGCCCAAGCCGGCCAAGGCTAGCAAACGCGCCAAGCGCGCCGCCGAGGCCGCGGCAGTGCAGGCCCAGGGTGACCTGAACCTGGCCGCCGAGCCCCGTGAGCCGGACCTGTTCGCCGACGCCGACGAAGATTTTGCTGCCGAGGACAACCGCACCAGCAGCTTCACGGCCACCGGCAATGCCGCCGCCAAGGACCTGCCGCCGGTGGAAGAAGTGCTGGTGATCAGCGTGATCTCGCGCGATGAAGGTGGCTTCAAGGGCCCGGCACTGCTGCAGAACATTCTCGAAAGCGGCCTGCGCTTCGGCGAAATGGATATCTTCCACCGCCACGAAAGCATGGCCGGTCACGGCGAAGTGCTGTTCTCCATGGCCAATGCGGTCAAGCCCGGCATTTTCGACCTGGACGACATCGACCACTTCAGCACCCGTGCGGTGAGCTTCTTCCTTGGCCTGCCGGGCCCGCGTCATCCGAAGCAAGCCTTCGACGTGATGGTGGCCGCAGCCCGCAAGCTGGCCCACGAGCTCAATGGCGAGCTGAAGGATGACCAGCGCAGCGTGCTGACCGCCCAGACCATCGAGCACTACCGCCAGCGCATCGTCGAGTTCGAGCGCCGTGCGCTGACCCAGAAGCGCTGATAGAGAGATCCAAGCGAAAGAGCAGCCTGTGGGGTTTGCCGGTTGGTTCAGGTTTTCTGTTGACTGATCCGGCCTCTTCGCGGGGCAAGCCCGCTCCCACAGGTACGCCACCGCCTTCAAGGGCTGTGGTGTACCTGTGGGAGCGGGCTTGCCCCGCGAAGAGGCCGGATCAGACGCAAAACACCTTGAGCTCGCTGCACTATCCCAAAGGCTGCTCTTTTGCTTTGCAAGAGAGCCAGAAGAATGAACGCCGAATCCCGAATCCACGCCCTGCGCGCCGAACTCGACCAGCACAACTACCGCTACTACGTGCTCGACGAGCCGAGCGTGCCCGACGCCGAATACGACCGCCTGTTCAACGAACTCAAGGCGCTGGAGGCCGAGCACCCGCACCTGGTGACCCCGGACTCGCCCACCCAGCGCGTCGGCGGTGCCGCCCTGGCGGCGTTCAGCCAGGTGCGCCATGAAGTGCCCATGCTCAGCCTGGGCAATGCCTTCGAAGAGGCCGACCTGCGTGAATTCGGCCGCCGCGTGGTGGATGGCCTGGACCAGCCTGGCGCGGTCGACTTCAGCTGCGAACCCAAGCTCGATGGCCTGGCGGTCAGCCTGCTGTATCGCGATGGCCAGCTGGTGCAGGGCGCCACCCGCGGTGACGGCACCACCGGTGAAGACATCAGCGCCAACGTGCGCACCGTGCGCAATATCCCCCTCAAGCTGCAGGGCAAAGGCTGGCCGGCGGTACTTGAGGTGCGCGGCGAAGTGTTCATGAGCAAGGCCGGTTTCGACCGCCTCAACGCCGCCCAGGCCGAGGCCGGAGGCAAGACCTTCGCCAACCCGCGCAACGCCGCGGCCGGCAGCCTGCGCCAGCTCGATTCGAAGATTACCGCCAGCCGGCCACTGGAATTCTGCTGCTACGGCGTGGGGCAGGTGTCGGCCAGCATCGGCGAGAGCCATATCGGCATTCTCGAGCAGCTCAAGCAATGGGGGCTGCCGATCAGCCGCGAGCTCAGGCACGCCGCGGGTATCGAGGAGTGCCTGGCCTACTACCGCGATATCGGCGAGCGGCGCAACAGCCTGCCCTACGAAATCGACGGCGTGGTGTTCAAGGTCAACAGCCTGGCCGCCCAGCGCGAGCTGGGTTTCCGCGCCCGCGAGCCGCGTTGGGCCATCGCCCACAAGTTCCCGGCCATGGAAGAGCTCACCGAAGTGCTGGACGTGGAGTTCCAGGTCGGCCGTACCGGCGCGGTGACGCCCGTGGCGCGCTTGAAGCCGGTCAAGGTGGCCGGCGTGACCGTGTCCAACGCCACCCTGCATAACATGGACGAAATCGCCCGCCTGGGCCTTCGCATCGGCGACACGGTGATCATCCGCCGTGCCGGCGACGTGATTCCGCAGGTCATGCAGGTGGTGCTGGAGCGCCGCCCCGAGGATGCCCGCCCGGTGCAAGTGCCGAGCGAGTGCCCGGTGTGCGGCTCGCAGGTCGAGCGCACCCAGTTGATCAAGCGCAGCAAGGGCAAGGAAACCACCAGCGAAGGCGCGGTGTACCGCTGCGTCGGGCGCCTGGCCTGTGGGGCCCAGCTCAAGCAGGCGATCATCCACTACGTGTCGCGCCGCGCCATGGACATCGACGGGCTGGGTGAGAAGAGCGTCGAGCAGCTGGTCGATGAAGGCCTGATCGGCTCGCCGGCCGACCTGTACAAGCTCGAGTTCGACCAGGTCGTCGGCCTGGAAGGCTTTGCCGAGGTGTCCAGCAAGAAGTTGCTGGATGCCATCGAAGCCAGCAAGCGCCCGACCCTGGCGCGTTTCATCTACGCCCTGGGCATCCCCGACGTGGGTGAAGAGACCGCCAAGGTGCTGGCGCGCTCGCTGGGCAGCCTTGCGCGGGTGCAGCAGGCGCTGCCCCAGGTGCTGACCTACCTGCCGGACATCGGCCTGGAAGTGGCCCATGAAATCCACAACTTCTTCGAAGACGAGCACAACCGCAAGGTGATCGAGCAGCTGCTGGCCTGTGGCATGCAGTTGCAGGACGAAGGCGAGCTGGCCGCCGAGTTCGCCGCCAGCACCACCCTGGCCGGGCTGATCGCCAAGCTCGACATCGCCTCGGTTGGGCCTACCGGGGCAGAAAAGCTGGTGGCCAAGCTGGGCAGCCTGGACAAGATCATCGAGGCCGACGGCATCGACTTGCGCCAGGCCCTGGCGGCGAAGCAGGCCGATGCGGTGCGCGAGTTCTTCAAGGATCAGGCGAACCAGCAGCTTGCCCGCGACATCGAGGCCCAGTTGCTGGCGTTTGGCATGCACTGGAGCTGCGAGAAGAAGGTGGCCGAAGGCTTGCCCCTGGCCGGGCAGACCTGGGTGCTGACCGGCACCCTTGAGCGCATGAGCCGCGACATTGCCAAGGAGAAGCTGGAAAGCCTGGGGGCCAAGGTGTCCGGGTCGGTGTCCGGCAAGACCCACTGCGTGGTGGCAGGCCCGGGTGCAGGTTCCAAGCTGGCCAAGGCCAGTGAGCTGGGGGTGAAGGTGCTGGATGAGGATGCGTTCGTCGTGTTCCTGGGTGAGCAGGGCATCGCGGTCTGACTGCACTGGCCTCATCGCCGG
>NZ_DJTF01000079.1:0-37311 GCF_002438125.1 Pseudomonas sp. UBA6315 | reverse complement strand
GCAACCGCTACGGCCTGATCGGCGCCAACGGTTGTGGCAAGTCGACCTTCATGAAGATCCTCGGCGGCGACCTGGAGCCGTCCGGTGGCCAGGTCATGCTCGAGCCCAACACCCGCCTGGGCAAGCTGCGCCAGGACCAGTTCGCCTATGAAGAATTCACCGTGATCGACACGGTGATCATGGGCCACGGCCAGCTGTGGAAGGTCAAGGCCGAGCGCGACCGCATCTACTCGCTGCCGGAAATGACCGAAGAAGACGGCATGGCCGTCGCCGAGCTGGAAACCGAATTCGCCGAAATGGACGGCTACACCGCCGAATCGCGCGCCGGCGAGCTGCTGCTGGGCCTGGGTATTCCGCTGGAACAGCACTTCGGCCCGATGAGCGAAGTGGCGCCGGGCTGGAAACTGCGCGTGCTGCTGGCCCAGGCATTGTTCTCGGACCCGGACGTGCTGCTGCTCGACGAACCGACCAACCACCTGGACATCAACACCATCCGCTGGCTGGAAACGATCCTCACGGCGCGCAACAGCACCATGATCATCATTTCCCACGACCGCCACTTCCTCAACAGCGTCTGCACCCACATGGCCGACCTGGACTACGGCGAGCTGCGCCTGTTCCCGGGCAACTACGACGAGTACATGACCGCCGCGACCCAGTCGCGCGAGCAGCTGCTGTCGGACAACGCCAAGAAGAAAGCCCAGATCGCCGAGCTGCAGACCTTCGTCAGCCGCTTCTCGGCCAACGCCTCCAAGGCCAAGCAGGCCACCTCGCGCGCCAAGCAGATCGACAAGATCCAGCTGGCCGAGGTCAAGCCGTCGAGCCGCGTCAGCCCGTTCATCCGCTTCGAGCAGACCAAGAAGCTTCACCGCCAGGCGGTGGTGGTCGAGAAGATGGCCAAGGCCTTCGACGACAAGGTCCTGTTCAAGAACTTCGACATCACCGTCGAAGCCGGCGAGCGCGTGGCGATCATCGGCCCCAACGGCATCGGCAAGACCACCCTGCTGCGCACCCTGGTGGGCGAGATGACGCCGGATGCAGGCTCGGTGAAATGGACCGACAGCGCCGAAGTGGGCTACTACGCCCAGGACCACGCCCACGACTTCGAAGACGACATGAGCCTGTTCGACTGGATGGGCCAGTGGACCAGCGGTGAGCAGGTGATCCGCGGCACCCTCGGGCGCATGCTGTTCTCCAACGACGAGATCCTCAAGTCGGTGAAGGTGATTTCCGGTGGTGAGCAAGGCCGCATGCTGTTCGGCAAGCTGATCCTGCAAAAGCCCAACGTGCTGGTGATGGACGAACCGACCAACCACCTGGACATGGAATCGATCGAAGCGCTGAACCTGGCGCTGGAGAACTACCCGGGCACCCTGCTGTTCGTCAGCCACGACCGTGAGTTCGTGTCGTCGCTGGCCACGCGCATCATCGAGCTGTCGCCCGATGGCGTGGTGGACTTCAGCGGTACCTATGACGATTACCTGCGCAGCCAGGGCGTCGTGGTCTGAAACAGCTGAGGCTGTGATGGCCTCATCGCCGGCAAGCCGGCTCCCACAGGAATAGCAGAGTGCTGCACCATCCCTGTGGGAGCCGGCTTGCCGGCGATGGCTGCAGCACAAGTGCCGATGAATAATTAGTTAGCCTGCTTTCATTTCCTTCGCGCAGCGGCCATGATGAGGCCACGCCCCACCGCCCGCCCGCGAACGAGCCCATGACCGCGCAACAACCCGCCCCCGCCGCCAGTACCTCCAGCATCACCCTGCAGATCCTGTCGATCGTCTTCTACACCTTCATTGCCTTCCTCTGCATCGGCCTGCCGATTGCCGTGCTGCCCGGCTACGTGCATGACCAGCTTGGCTTCGGCGCTGTGGTCGCCGGCATCACCATCGGCCTGCAATACCTCGCCACCCTGCTCAGCCGGCCTTTCGCCGGGCGTGTGGCAGACACCCTGGGCGGCAAGAAAGCGATTCGCTTCGGCCTGCTGGGCATCGCCGGCTGTGGCGTGTTGACGTTGTTTTCCGCCTGGACCTTGAGTACGCCACTGCTGAGCCTGGCCCTGCTTTTAGGCGGGCGCCTGCTGCTGGGGCTGGCCCAGGGCCTGATCGGCGTCGCCACATTGAGCTGGGGCATCAGCCAGGTGGGGCCGGAGCACACCGCCCGGGTGATCTCCTGGAACGGCATCGCCTCCTACGGGGCCATCGCCATCGGCGCGCCGGTGGGCGTGCTGGCCGTCGATGGCCTGGACTTCAGCGTGCTCGGCCCGGCGTTGCTGGTACTGGCCGTGCTGGCGCTGGCGTTGCTGCGCAAGCGCCCGGATGTCGTGGTGGTGCGCGGTGAGCGCTTGGCGTTCTGGTCGGCGTTCGGGCGCGTGGCCCCTTGCGGCCTGGGGCTGACCCTGGCGTCGATCGGCTACGGCACCCTGACCACCTTCGTCACCCTGTATTACCTGGAACGCGGCTGGGCCGGCGCGGCCTGGTGCCTGAGTGCCTTCGGCCTGTGCTTCATCATTTCGCGGCTGCTGTTCGTCAACGCCGTCAACCGTTTCGGCGGCTACAACGTGGCGGTCGCCTGCATGGCCACCGAAGTGCTGGGCCTGAGCCTGTTGTGGCTGGCGCCCGCACCAGGCTGGGCATTGCTTGGCGCCGGGCTTACCGGTTTCGGGCTGTCGCTGGTGTACCCGGCGCTGGGCGTCGAGGCGATCAAGCAGGTGCCCAGCAGCAGCCGTGGCGCCGGGCTGGGCGCCTATGCGGTGTTCTTCGACATGGCGCTCGCGGTGGCCGGGCCGGTGATGGGCGCGGTGGCGATGCACCTGGGCTACGCCTCGATCTTCTGCGTCGCGGCCTTGCTGGCCCTGGCCGGGGTGGGCCTGACGCTGCTACTGGCGCGCCGGGCTGGTGGCAGCTGAACGCTCGGCATGCTCCGGGGCGCCCAGGGCCTGGCTGAAGAACGAGGCGGTTTCAAGCTTCAGGGAATGATGGATATGGCGCCGATCGACCCCTTCGGCGTCCTTGCACAAGACCGGCATGCGCGCGTGCTGCTCTTCATCGCAGCGGGCCATGAACACGAAGTGCCCGGCCCCGGCGAGCAGGCGGTAGTCGGGGGTGACCGGCAACTTGCGCGCCAGCGCCTCGGCATTGCGGTCCACTGCCAGCAACTGGTCGCTATCGCCGGTGTAGATCAGCGCCGGCACCTTGACGTTGGCCAGGGCATGGCGGCCGAACATCAGGCTCAACGGCGCCATCAGCATCACCGCGCCCACCCGCGGGTCGGCCTGTGGCTGCAGTTCGCTGCGGTCGGCAATCAGTACGCCGTGGGTCTTGCAGGCGTCGCCATCGTTGGGGCGCTCCAGGCAATACTGGCGCAGGCGGTCCAGGTCGGGCCGAGCGCCAGAGAGGATCAGCGCCGTTTCACCCCCTGCCGAGTAGCCGATCACCCCCACCTTGCCGTCGTTCAAATAGGGCGCCAACAGTGCGTCCGCACGGGCAGCAGTGATCGCGGCGCTGATCTGCAAGGGGCGGCCATACAGGTTGCTCAGGGTGCCTAGCCGGCTGTGGTCGCTGGCGTTGTCACCAGGGTGCACCACCGCCACCACCACGAAACCCTGGCGCGCCAGCGAGGTTGCCAGGTAGTGCAAGGCCAGAGGGCTGCCGGTGTTGCCATGGGAAAGCACCAGCAACGGGAACTGGCCAAGGGCAACCGGGGCTTCTTCGGCCACCT
This sequence comes from Pseudomonas sp. UBA6315, assembly GCF_002438125.1. Lineage (NCBI taxonomy): Bacteria > Pseudomonadati > Pseudomonadota > Gammaproteobacteria > Pseudomonadales > Pseudomonadaceae > Pseudomonas > Pseudomonas sp. UBA6315. Next base: position 33,594 of record NZ_DJTF01000079.1, on the reverse strand, counting down.
CGACGGGGTAACCATCGATGCGCAGGGTGCGCGGCGTGCCGTGGGCGGGGTAGAACGCCAAGGCTTGCATCGGCCGTGCATCGACCGGGTCGGCCAGGGTCATGTGGTGCAGCCCGGCCACCCAAGGGGAGGCCAAGGGGGCAGCCTGGGCATCGAGCAACAGGCCAGCGCACAGAAACAATGCCAGCAAGCAACGGGGAATGTTCATCGGCCGGCCATCCGCGCAGGGCGAGGGGATTACCTGAGGATAGGACGCGTTGACCGGGTGGCAGATGAAATCTGGATGAAACAAATAACGACACCCGCCTGCTCATCGAACAGGCGGGTGCGCTGTGGCTGGCCGGATCAGGCCGCGGCGAACAGCTCGTTGGCAATCTGCGCCTGGGCAGCATCGATCGCCTTGCTGCGGTGTTCCGGGCCGTAGGCCAGGCCATGGGCGCGGACGATTTCCAGGTCGGTGATGCCGATGAAGCCGAGGAACACCTTGAGGAAGTCTTCGTGGCCGGCACCGGTCGGCTGGCCGGCGTGCAGGCCACCGGCAGTGGACACCAGCACCACTTTCTTGTCACCACACAGCCCTTCTGGGCCGGCTTCGGTGTAGCGGAAGGTCTTGCCGGCAACCGCGACGCGGTCGATCCAGGCCTTGAGCTGGGTCGGCACGCTGAAGTTGTACATCGGCGCGCCAATCACCACGGCGTCGGCAGCCAGGAACTCTTCCAGGGTTTCGGCGCTGAGCTTGGCTTCGAAGGCCTGGGCGGCGTCACGCACGTCTTGCGGGGTGCCGGCAGCCACCAGGGTGGCCGCCGAGAAGTGGGCGATGGCGTCGGCGGCCAGGTCGCGGTAGACCACTTCGATGCTCGGGTCTGCGGCTTTCCAGGCTTGGACCACTTCGCGGCTGAGCTGGCGGGAGGCGGAATTGTCGCCCAGGATGCTCGAATCGATATGCAACAGTTTCATGGGACTCTCCTGTGAATGAAGACCGCGGCGGTGGGCGATCACGATGGAGAGAATCCTACCTAAGCGACCAATAGCTGATAAGCCGGTAAAAATGCGTTAGTTTGTCCCACAGGTAGAACAGTGAGACAGCCATGCAAGACCTCAATGACCTCTTCTATTTCGCCCGCGTGGTCGAAGCCGGCGGTTTCGCCGCTGCCGGGCGCCAGCTGGGGATCCCCAAATCGCGCCTGTCGCGGCGCATCGCCGAGCTGGAAGAACGCCTCGGCACGCGCCTTTTGCAACGCACCACGCGGCAGTTGAAGCTGACCACGGTCGGTGAACGCTACCTGCACCACTGCCAGGCGATGCTGATGGAAGCGGAGGCGGCCGACGAGGTGGTGGCCAGCCTGAGCAGCGAGCCGCGCGGCCGCTTGCGGGTGTCGTGCCCGGTGGCGCTGGCGCATGCCTTCCTGCCCGATGTGATCAGCCGCTTCCTGCAGCAGTACCCGCAGGTGCAACTGGACATGGTGCTGCTCAACCGCCGCGTCGACCTGATTTCCGAAGGCATCGACGTGGCCCTGCGCGTGCGCGACCTGGGCGACGAGGACCCGGCGCTGGTCACCCGCCGCCTGCGCCAGGCGCAAATGCAACTGGTGGCCGCGCCGGGCTTTGCCGACCATGTGCGCGACCCGGCCGAGCTGGCCAGCCTGCCGGTGCTGGGCGCCGCCGAGGCCGACCGGCTGGTGCACCTGCGCTTGCACGGGCCCAATGGCCGGGAGCAGGAAATTGCCCTGGAACCGCGCCTGGCCATCGACGACTTCGTGGTGCGCAATGCCGCCGTGCGCGCAGGGCTTGGTTTCACCGCCTTGCCGAGCATGTTCTGCGAAGAAGAGCTGGCACGCGGCGAGCTGGTGCGGCTGCTGCCGGAATGGTCGCTGCCGGGGGGCTACCTGCAGGCGGTGTACCCCCATCGGCGAGGCGTGTTGCCGGCGGTGCGGGTATGGATCGACCACCTCGCCGCCTCGTTCGAGGCCTGTGGAGAGCGTTATGTCTAGGCAGAAGATGACCGAGGAGCAGGTGGCGGCGTTTTGCCTGAGCCTGCCGGGGGCACGGGAAGACTACAAATGGGGCGGCATCCGCGTGTTCTCGGTGGCCGGCAACAAGATGTTCGCGGTCATCGGGCTGGCGGGTGAAGGGCTGTCGTTCAAGGTGGGCAACGAGCTGTTTCTGGGCTATTGCGACCGCCCTGGGGTGCGGCCTGCGCCTTACCTGGCGCGGGCGCACTGGGTCATCATGCAGCCGCCCTACCCCATGGGCCGTGAAGAGCTGTGCGACTTGCTGCAGCGCTCGCACCAGCTGGTGGTGCGGCGCCTGCCCAAGCGCCTGCAGGTGGGCTTGCTGATCTAAGGCGGGCCCTACGACAGCAGGTGGTTGCCCAGAAACAGCCAGTCGGCCCAGAACACCTGGTGCAACAGCACGATGCCCCAGAACACGGCCTGATACGACAGCTTGCGCGTCTTGTGCCGGAACAGCTGCTGGGCCACCAATGCCCCCGGCCAGCCGCCGAGCAGTTCACTGGCATGCAGCACCTTTTCCGGCGTGCGCCAGCCGGCATTGCGCGCCTGCTGCTTGTCTTGCCAGTACAACAGCACGGCCACCAGGCTGGCCGCCGGGTACAGCCCCAGCGGCAGCCACGACTGGCCAATCCAGGCCATCTGCAGCGCACCTGCCAAGGGCAGCAGGCACAACACAGCCAGCACCAGCAGCTTGAGGCGCATCAGCCGGCAGCCGTCGACCAGTTGACCCAACCGAACTGCCAGGTCGCCAGGATCAGCAGGCCGAACACGATGCGGTACCAGGCAAACGCCGCATAGCTGTGGTTGGCAATGAACTTGAGCAGCGCCCGCACCGCAATCATCGCGAAGATGAACGAGGTGACGAAGCCTACGGCGAACACCGGCAGGTCGGCGGGCTGGAACAGGTCGCGGTACTTGTAGCCCGAATACACCGCGGCGCCGACCATGGTCGGCATCGCCAGGAAGAACGAAAACTCCGTGGCGGCCTTGCGCGACAGGCCGAACAGCAGGCCGCCGATGATGGTCGAGCCCGAACGCGAAGTGCCCGGGATCATCGCCAGGCACTGGACGAAACCGATTTTCAGCGCGTGCGTCCAGCGCATGTCATCGACATGGTCCACTTGCACCCGGTGCGCACGGCGCTCGGCCCAGAGCATGATGACGCCACCGATGACCAACGCCGTGGCCACGGTGATCGGGTTGAACAGGTAGTGGTGGATCAGGTCGGCGAACAGCACCCCCAGCACCACCGCCGGCAGGAAGGCCAGCAGCAGGTTGGCCGTGAAGCGCCGCGCTTTCGGCTGGCTGGGCAGGCCGATCACCACGTCGAGAATCTTGCGCCGAAACTCCCACACCACCGCCAGGATCGCTGCCAGCTGGATGATGATGTTGAACGCCATGGCCCGCTCACCGCCAAAACCGATCAAGTCGGCGACGATGATCTGGTGCCCGGTACTGGAGATCGGCAGAAACTCCGTCAAGCCTTCGACCACGCCTAAGATGATTGCCTGAAAGGCAGTCCAAAAATCCATCGTTCCCCCGTTGAAGCGCTGCTGCTTGCAGGCCCCTTGTTCTTGATTTGCTTGTATGTGCCGTTCGCGGCGCGGATCTTTTACAGCGACTGTTGGAGTTACGCCAGTGGAAAAGTTCACCCAGGCTAAAGGTTTCATCCTGCGCGGCCGACAGCCTAGCAGAGCGGTCTGGTGATGGCTCGCCCGCCAGGCGTAAGTGCTATAAATAAATGGCACTTAGCCATTAGTCGGATACTGCACTGACGGCCAAGCATGCTTGGATGCACTGAATAACAAGAACAATGCGGGAGTGCCGTTCATGAAGACCTTGAGGTCGATGTCGATCAGTCGCCGCCTGTGGCTGATTCTGCTGGTTGCGGTAGGCATGTTGCTGGTTCTGGGCCTGCTGATGCTGCGCCAGATCCACGGCGACCTGTACCAGGCCAAGGCGGAAAAAACCCGCCATGTGGTGCAGACCGCCGCCAGCGTACTGGCCTACTACCAGGGGCTGGAGGCCGCCGGTACGCTCAGCCGCGAGGCCGCGCAGCAGCAGGCGCTGCAAGTGGTGCGCGCGCTGCGCTATGACCAGGGCGACTACTTCTGGATCAACGACCTGGGGCCGAAGATGATCATGCATCCGACCAACCCCAAGCTCGACGGCCAGGACCTGTCCGCGATCCGCGACCCGGACGGCTTCGCGGTGTTCAACGAAATGGCCGCCCTGGCCCGCAGCCAGGGCGCCGGGCCGGTCAACTACCGCTGGCCCAAGCCCGGTGCCAGCGAACCGGTGGCCAAGACTTCGTACATTCAGCTGTTCCAGCCATGGGGCTGGGTCATCGGCTCCGGCGTCTATGTCGATGACGTGCAGGCCGAATTCGCCCGGCAACTGCGTGACGCCTCCCTGGTCGGCCTGGGCATCGCTCTGCTGATGGCCCTGGTGGTCATGCTGATCGCCCGCAGCATTGCGCGCCCGCTGCAGGAGGCGGTGCAGGCGATGGGCAATATCGCCAGCGGCGAGAGCGACCTGACGCGCCGCCTCGACACCCATGGCCGCGACGAAATCACCCAGCTTGGCGAACACTTCAACCGCTTCAACGGCAAGCTCCAGGGGGTGGTTGGCCAGTTGCAGCAAACCGCCCACGCCCTGGCCCACTCCGCCGGGCATGTCGGCGACAACGCCGGCGCCGCACAGCAGCACAGTGCCCAGCAATCGCTGCAGATGGACCAGGTGGCGACTGCCGTCAACGAAGTCACCTACGCCGTCCAGGACGTGGCCAAGACCGCCGAGCAGGCCGCAGGCGAAATGCATGCCGCACAGCAGCAGGTGGAAAATGGCCAGCAGGCCATCCAGGGCAGCCTGCAACAGATCGACCGACTGTCGCTGACCATCGATCAGGCGGTGCAGGTGATCCGCGACCTGGCCGGGCACAGCACGCGGATCGGCGGCGTGCTGGACGTGATCCGCGCCATCGCCGAGCAGACCAACCTGCTCGCCCTCAACGCCGCCATCGAAGCCGCACGCGCCGGCGAACAGGGCCGCGGCTTTGCCGTGGTGGCCGACGAGGTGCGCCTGCTGGCCCAGCGCACGGCGCAGTCGACGGCCGAGATCCATACCATGATCGAGCACCTGCAGAAGCAGTCCGATGCTGCGGTCAAAGCCATCGACACCAGCAGCGAGGCCTCGCGCCAGACCGTCGAACAGGCCCGCGAGGCCGGGGCCAGCCTCAGTGCCATCAACCAGGCGCTGCACAGCCTCACCGCCCTCAACGCCTCGATTGCCAGCGCCACCCTGCAGCAGTCGCATGTGGTCGAGGAAATAAACCGCAACGTGCTCGACACCGCCGGGCTGTCGCAGCAGACCGCCGATGCGGCGCGCCAGTCGAGCGATGCCGGGCTGGCCCTGGGGCAGTTGAGCGAAGGCCTGGAGCAGATGCTTCGGCAATTCAAGGTGTGACCCCGTGGCGGGGCGGTGCAGCCGGCCCACACGCTGCGCTACACCTGCCCTCGCCCACAGGCTACAATCGCGCCCCTTCCAAAGCAGCCAAGGATCGCCGATGTCCGGCCTCGAACTCATCGCCGCCGTGCTCGGCGTCACCGCCGTGTGGCTTACCGTCAAGCAGAACGCCTGGTGCTGGCCGATCGGCCTGGTGATGGTGCTTATATATGGCTGGCTGTTCTTCGATGTGAAGCTGTACTCGGGCATGCTCCTGCAAGTGGCCTACGCCGCGCTGCAACTGTATGGCTGGTGGCAGTGGAAGCGCCCGGGCCGGGTCGAAGATGCCCGCCAGGTCTCGCGCCTGGCGGTGCCGGCAGTGGCCGCCGGGCTGGCAGGCGGCCTGCTGCTGAGCGTGGCCCTGGGCGCAGCCATGGCCCACTGGACCGATGCCGCCCTGCCCTGGCTGGACGCCACGCTGACCGGCTTCAGCCTGGTCGCGCAACTGTGGATGGCGCAAAAGCGCGTGCAGTGCTGGCCTCTGTGGATCGTGGTGGACGTGGCCTACGTCGGCCAGTACCTGCACCAAGCGCTGTACTTCACCGCAGGCTTCTTCGCCGTGCTGACCTTGATTGCCGTGCGCGGCTGGCTGGAGTGGCGCCGCGACCCGGCGCTGCAGGCATGAAGGTCCTGGTGCTGTGTGGCCCCGAGTCCAGCGGCAAGAGCTGGCTCAGCGGTGAAATCCAGGCGCATTTCGGCGGCGTGGTGGTGGGCGAGTACGTGCGCCACTTCATCGACCGCGAAGGCCGCGACACCTGCTACGCCGATATCACCCCCATCGCCCAGGGCCAGCTGGCCTGGGAGGACCAGGCACGCCAGCAGGCGCCTGAACTGCTGATCCTCGACACCCACCTGCTCAGCAACATGCTCTGGAGCCGGGCGCTGTTCCAGGATTGCCCGGCGTGGCTGGAGCAGGCCCTGCTGACTCGCCGCTATGACCTGCACCTGCTGCTCAGCCCGCAAGGCGTGGGCTGGGTGGCAGACGGCCAGCGCAGCCAGCCAGACCTGGCCGACCGGCAACGCTTCTTCGCCGACAGTTTGGCCTGGCTGCAGCAGCATGAGCAGCCGCTGCAGGTAATAGAGGGTGACTGGCCGCAACGCAATGCGGCGGCATTGCGCGCCGTGCAGGGCCTGTTGCAGGGAAAACCGCCGGTTTGCCCCACCGAGTGTTAACTCCCTGACACACCCAGGCGGGCGTAGACCCCCGTGATTGCGGACTTCTTCCCCCAGGGCTGGGGAAGTGTCACGCAGCTGTTACAACGCCTGGAAGTGCCTTTCGCGCAACAGCCATAGCGGCAAATGGCCCCTGTTGGCCAAAATCTGTCTCAACGCTGATACAGGATTCTCCCAGCGCCGCCAGCAAGTTCATGCAACCCACTGATTAACCGGCAATATCCAAAAGCGGCACGCCTTCTGCTCTCCTCCTCGCAACGCCGATTCAGGCCAGCGCTGAAGAAGGATTGCCGTCATGGGAAAACTGGACAATGGCATCTGCCGCCTGCTGCTGGTCGGTTGTGCATTGGGCGCGGGCTTCAGCGTTCCGGTGCAGGCCGACAACGGCATCATCGTGATCACCCGCGATGTGCAGCCACGCATCGCCACCCGTGCGCCGCTGGCGCCCGACCCCTACCCCACCACCGCCAACGCCAACCCGTCCGCGCAAGTGCTCAGGCAAACCAACGAGCTCAGTGATGGCGACTTCGCCAACATCACCAGCGGCACCGGCATTTCCTCGCTGATCACCCAGCAGACCAACAACGTCGGCGGCAGCATCGGCACCCAGACCCAGCTGCCCAACCTGGCAGCCGGCCGTGGGTCAGGCTCCGGCAACGGCATTTCCAACATGGTCAACTCAAGCGTGCAGCGCGGCCTGGCGCCCCTGCAGATGCTGACCGGAGGCAAATGAGATGAGGCAGACGCTGTTTATCCTGGCCACCCTGTGCAGTGCCTCGGCCTTCGCCCAGTCGCCCGTTCCCGTGATCAACAGCGCCGACATCGACAGCTCCGGCGCGCAGTACCAAGGCAACTTCAGCGTCAACCAGGCGGCCGGCGACCTGCAGCAACAGGCCAACGCCCGCGCCATCGCCACCGGCACCCATGCCGCGGCGACCACGCAGATCCGCCAACGCCAGCTGTCGATCATCGACCCCAACATGGGCGCCACCGCCAGCATCCAGGGCAATGCCTTCAGCCATGGCAACGGTGCCCTGGGCGTGAACCAGAGCGCCGGGGCCAGCACCCAGCAGGCCAACGCCCTGCGCATCAGCATCAGTACACAACCGCAAAGCATCGATGACAGCGTCCTGTTGCAGCAGAACGTGGCGCTGATCAAAAGCTCCGATCCGACTGATACCTCTCCCGGCTATCGCCATGTCACCACCGGTGACCAGGCATTCACCGGTAGCCGCGGGGTCATTCAGCTGAATCAGAGCGCCGGGGTGGGTAACCAGATGGCAAACACCCTGAGCGTACGGGTCCCGAACTGACCCGAAGGTGTAAGTAAGCACAACACTTAACCTAAAGAAGACGGAGAAACACCATGAAACCCTCGATGGCAATCAAGCCTCTGGTTTTCGCAATTGCTGCGGTCATGGCTGTTGCTGCACAAGCGGATCAGAACGACCGGCGTGGCCATGGCCACAACAATAACCACACACCACCGGCAAAGCAGATCTACACCACCGCCACTGCCAAGGCTACTGATACTCAGCGCAGCACTGGCAACAAGATCCTCAACGAAGGCACCGTCAACGAAGCTGAAATGAGCAGCTCCGGCACCGGCGCGAGCGGCAACGTGGGCGTCAACGTGGCGGCCGGTAACGGCAACCAGCAGGACAACGCCGCGGCCATCGCCAACACCGCGTCCGACAACGCCGCAATCGACAACAGCTTCGTCTTCGGCAACTCCGAAGCCACGGCTAGCGTGCAACAGTACAGCAACAACAACACCGTCAAGAACTGGTCTACCCAGAGCTCTGCGGTCATGAGCGGCTCGGCTGACGGCAGCAGCGGCAACGTTGGCATCAACGTGGCCGGTGGCGACCTGAACCAGCAGAAAAACACCATGGCCATTGCCAACAACAGTGCCGCCATTGGCAACTCCACCGCCACCGCCAGCGCCAACCAGAACGGCCCTGGCCTGACCGTGGAAAACCGCGCCGATCGTACCTACTCGCTCGATACCCTGAGCTTCACCACCACTTCGAGCGGTTCGTCCTCGCGCAGCGGCTCGTTCGATGCGAGCGTCGACAAGAGCTCCAGTTCGAGCTTCAGCGTGGCTGGCAACCAAAGCAGCAGCGCCAGCGGCTCGAAGAACAGCAGCTCCAGCGGGTCTAGTAGCATGACCGCCAGCGGCTCCAACAGCAGCAGCGCCAGCGGCAGCAACAACAGCAGCGCCAACGGTTCGAACAACTGGGCTGCCAACGGTACGGCGAGCACTGACCACAGCTCCTCGTCGAGTGCTTCGGTGAACGCTTCGCTCGATGCCAGCGCCTCGGGCAGTGCGTCCTCGTCGCAAACCTTCGGCAACTTCACGCGTTCGCGCAGCGGCGACTTCGACGCCTCGCTCAATGCATCGCTCGATGCCTCGATCGACAAGTCGCACCAGTCGTCCAGCAACTCGTCGTTCGACACGGCCTTCAACTCGTCCTACGACAAGGCCAACGCCTCCTCGTATGACCACAGCCGCGACTCTTCCTATGACAAGGCCCGTGATACTTCCTACGAGAAGGCTCACCAGTCGGCATGGGAGAAAGCCAACGCTTCGGCCTTCGAGAAGTCTGGCGAGAAAGCCTCGCAATCTTCGGACAGCATCTCGAAGAGCTACAACGAGGCCAACTCGTATGACCTGAGCAACACCGTGTCCTTCCAAGTGCTGACCCCGACCGGCTGGGCCAACCCTGTCACCAACACCGCAACCCTCAGTGGTTCGGTCAATGGCGGCAGCGGCAACCTGGGCGTGAACGTGGCATCCGGTGTGGGCAACCAGCAAAGCAACTCGCTGGCCATCTCCAACACCTCGATGTAACTGCTGTGGCCTGGAGGCCCCCTTCGGGGGGCCTTCTTTCAACCAAACCCGTTGGGGGCATCGAACATGCGCATTATCGCCTTGGCGTTCTTGCTGTGCATGGCCAGTGTGAGCGAAGCAGCCCAAATGCCGTTGTCCGTCCTGCCGGGCGGCGCGGTGATCTACAAGCCCGTACAGAGCATCCGCGAGCGCAAGTTCGCCGACCTTGTGCAACAGAAAACCGACTTCAGTTGCGGCGCCGCGTCGCTGGCGACCATCCTGCGCCAGGCCTACTGGCTCGACGTGGACGAACAACACGTGATCGAGGGCATGCTGGCCAACGCCGACCAGGACCTGGTGCGTACCCAGGGCTTCTCGATGCTCGACATGAAACGCTACGTGGAAAGCCTGGGCATGCGCGCCCGCGGCTACCGGGTAGCCGCCGACACCCTGCACAGCATCCGCATCCCAGTGGTGGTGCTGATGGATATCCGCGGCTACAAGCACTTCGTGGTGATGCAGAAGGTCGACCAGGGCTGGGTCTACATCGGCGACCCGGTGCTGGGCCACAAACGCTTCAAGCTCGATGATTTCGTCAAGGGCTGGAACGGCATCATCTTCGCCGTGATCGGCCAAGGGTACGACAAGTCCAACATCTTGCTCGACCCGCCCCTGCCACTGAGCGCCAAGAATCGCATCAACAACTTCACCCCGGTGAAGGATGCAGAGTTGATGGACTTCGGCTTCATCCAAAGCGACTTCTTCTAATGACAAGGGGCAAGACGCCCCGGGAGCATCCCATGAAGACTTCATGCTGGCTCGCAGTCCTTTGCCTGGCTGCTAGCCTGCCGACCCAGGCACAGACGTTCAAGCCCATCGAACTGAAGGATCAGGAGCTGGCCAACCTGCGGGGTCGCTACGTATTGCCCGGGCGCATCGTCAGCTTCGGCGTGGTCATGACCAGCACCTGGCAGAACGCCAATGGTGAAGTGATCGGCGCCACCTCCTCGATGCAGATCCAGCATTCGACCCTGCAGCCGCAGTTCTATGTGTCGATGATCAATGAAAAAGGCGCCGGCACCTCGCACAACCAGGCCCCGGGCACCGGCACCATCACCGGTGGCAGCGGCCTGAACAGCACCGAGGGCGTGACCCAGGTGGTGCGCGCCGCCGGCGACTACAACGCGGCCTACAACGATGTCGGCATCAATGTCACCAAGGGCAACGAGGCGCCGGCCACACCGCCGCAAGGCCAGGCCCTGGCAGCCGGGCAGACCCTGACCGGCGCCAACGGCGCAGGCTCATTGAGCGTTTCGGCCAATGGCACCGGGGTTCAGCTGGGCATCGTCGCCAACAACAACCAGGGCAGCAGCCTGCAGCGGCTGGCCCAGGGTGGCCTGATGCAGAACACCACCCTGCTCGGCGCGGGCAACCAGGTGCGCAACCTGACCGAGCTGAATGTGGTGCTGCGCGACAACCCCTCGGCCGCAGCGCCGATGAACGCCAATCTTGATCAGCTCAAAGGTCTTCGCAACGGCGGATACTGATCTACGCTCAGTCTCATCGAACAAGTAGTCAGAAGGGACGGCTAATCCATGCATCGTTTGTTTACGTTGAGAGCTATCGTTTGTTTGAGTACCTTGGCCCCGGCCACTTTGCTTCAAGCAGCAACCGACCCCCAGGTCGAAGCACTGAAACAAGAACTGATCGCGCTCAAAGAGCGCTACGAAGCCCAACAGAATGCATTGATGGTGCTGGAACAACGCCTTCGCCAGGTCGAAGAAGCCCCGGCGACCCCTGCGCCCAAGCGCTTGACCAAGTCGCCGGCCGAAGGCGTCAAGGGGGCGCAAACCGTGGCCTCCGGGGCCCCTGGCACGAGTGGCAGCTCCTATGGCCAGTCGCTCAAGGACGATTCGGAACCGGCGCAAAGCGTGTCCAACCTGTATGACGAAGCCAGCGGCTTCTTCGGCGGCGGCAAGTTCAGCGTCGAAACCGGTGTGACCTACACCCATTACGACACCCGCGCCCTGACCCTCAACGGTTTCCTGGCGCTCGACTCGATCTTCCTGGGCAACATCAACATCGACCGCATCAAGGCCGACAACTGGACGCTGGACCTGACCGCACGCTACAACGTCGACCAACGCTGGCAATTCGATATAAACGTACCCATCGTCTATCGCGAATCGACCTATTCCTCGGGCGGCGCCGGCGGTGCTGCCGGGGTGAGCTCCGACGGCACCGTCACCCGCGACCCGATGATCGGCGACGTCAACGTCGGCGTGGCCTACAAGTTCATCGACGAGTCGGAAAACTGGCCGGATGCCGTCGCCACCCTGCGGGTCAAGGCGCCTACCGGCAAAGATCCTTACGGCATCAAGCTGATCCAGGACCCGGGCAACGACAACCTGGCCATTCCGGAAGACCTGCCGACCGGTAACGGCGTCTGGGCCATCACCCCGGGCATCTCGCTGGTCAAGACCTTCGACCCGGCGGTGCTGTTCGGCAGCCTGTCGTACACCTACAACATGCAGGATTCGTTCAGTGACATCAGCCCCACGGTCAACACCAAGGTGCCGGGCGATGTGAAACTGGGCGACTCCTGGCAGATCGGCGGCGGTATCGCCTTTGCCCTGAACGAGAAGATGAGCATGTCGTTCTCGGTCACCGACCAGTTTGCCCGCAAGAGCAAGATCAAGCCTGACGGCGGTGACTGGCAGTCGATCACCAACAGCGACTACAACGCGGCCAACTTCAACATCGGCCTGACGTTTGCCGCCAGCAACAACCTCACCATCGTGCCCAACCTGGCCATCGGCCTGACCGACGATGCCCCGGACTTCTCCTTCAGCCTGAAATTCCCCTACTACTTCTGACTTGCCATGGCGCAACCCGGCCCCCCGCGCGGGCCGGGTTTTGGTAACCAACCTTGTAGCCGACCGCTTTCCTGACAGCGTGCTGTTATCATCGCCCACTGCGATATGACATCTTGAAGTCAATTAAGGAAAGTTTTCGTGAAGAACCTGCTTGGCCACCCGCACTCCCGGCTCGTCGCCCTGGCGACCCTGGTGCTGGTGATTCCACTGACTGCGCGCGCCCTGCTGGGCTGGTCCAACCCGCTCGGCTACCTCTCGGACCTGGCCCTGGGCAGCCTGCTGCTCGTGCTGCTGCACCGTCGCCCCGTGTGGCTGGCCCTGCCCGTGCTGCTGGCCTGGGCGGCGCTGTGGGTGGCCTCGGCCGAGCTGGTGAGCGCTGTCGGGCGGCTGCCGAACAGTGGTGATCTGGCGTACCTGATCGACCCCCAGTTCATGGAAAACTCCACCGGCGGCGGCCTTGCCCATGGCTGGCTGCCCTGGCTCATGGCCGGCGGGCTGCTGGCCTGCTGCCTGAGCGCCTGGAGCACCCGCGCACAGCGCGCTGCCGCGCTGCCGCGCTGGGCCTTGTGCATCCCGGTGCTGCTGTTCGGCCTGCACTGGGGCAGCCAACAGCTTGCCCCTTCGGACGCCGATCAGTGGCGCCAGTACAACCTCTCCCACCAGCTGCTGTCGGCAGGCGTCAACGACCTGCAACGCCGCGCCCTTGCCTGGGGCGGCCAGGAACAACCGATCACCCCCTTGCCCAGTGCCGGCCTGACCCAGGCCGACCTGCATGGCCAGAAGCTGCTGGCTGGCCCCGGCAGCGCCCGCAACCTGCTGGTGATCACCCTCGAAGGCATCCCCGGTGCCTACCTGCGGCCCAACCGCCAGGCCCTGCACAGCCGCTTCGACGAAGAGCTCATGCCCAACCTCAGCCGCTGGGCCGAGCGCGGCATGAACACGCCGGACTACGTGCTGCACACCCACCAGACCATTCGCGGCCTGTACGCCATGCTCTGCGGCGACTACGACAAGCTCGCCAACGGTACGCCCAAAGGGATGGAGCTGCTGACCCAGCAGCAACGCAACCTGGCCTGCCTGCCGTCGCAATTGCGCCAGGCCGGCTTCAGCACCCACTACCTGCAAGGCGCGGGCCTGCGCTTCATGGCCAAGGACCGGATCATGCCGCACATCGGCTTCGACTCGGTGCACGGCCTGGAGTGGTTCAGCAATGAGAACTACCTGGAATTCCCATGGGGCAAGGACGACCGGGCCTTCTTCGAAGGCGCCCTGGACTACGTCGGGCAATTGCGCCAGCAGGACCGCCCATGGATGCTCACCCTGCTGACCGTGGGCACCCACCAGCCGTATTCGGCGCCGGAGGATTACCTGGCGCGTTACGACACCGCCAAACAGGCAGCAGTGGCCTACCTGGACGACGCCGTGGGGGCGTTTCTCGACAACCTCGAACGCCAGGGGGTGCTCAAGGACACGCTGGTGGTGGTGACTTCGGACGAATCCCACGGCATCGACGGGGTGCGCCTGGCCTCGTCGTGGGGCTTCAACCTGCTCCTGGCCCCGGAGCAGGCGCAACTGCCCCACCTCAAGCAAGGCACCTACGGGCACATCGACCTGACCACTTCGCTGCTCGACTACTTTGCCCTGCCAATCCCGGTCGCCCTGGGCGGGCGATCGTTGCTGCGCGATTACGACAGCGGGCGGGAGATGATTTCCTACACCAATGGCATGCTGCGCTACCACGATGGCCAAGGCGTGTTCACCGAGTGCGACTTCCAGCAACGCTGCCGCCGCTATGCCAGCCAGGGCTTCATTGCCGACCATGCCCGCTACCTCGGCCCGGCAGAACGCCAGGCAGGCCCACAGCTCAACGCCCTAGCCGGGGTGCTCGACCAGTCCCTGCTGCAAACCCCCCTCAACCTGCGCTACCAGTTCGGCGGCCCTTCGGCCATCCCGCTGCAGGCACGCATTCACGATGACTGGGCCGACAACCTGATCGGCGCGCAGTACCTGGAAATGCCGGAGGGCTCGCACACGCGGGTGCGGGTCAAGGTCCGCGCCCTCGACCGCCAGCATGTGGCCTATATCCAGCTCAAGGCCAAGGAGCTGGAGCAGGACGTGCCGCTGGGCCTGCCCGAAGAGATTCGGGTCACGGCCGATGAGCCGCTGGAGATGGAGTTCGGCTTCGACAACCCGACCCTGCGCAAGGCGTTCTCCTTCCACTTGCTGGGGTATGGCGGTGGCGAGGTCGAGGTCAGCGACTTCAGCGTCATCACGGCGCTGCCGGGTGAAGAAGAGACGATCGAAGAACTGTCGGACGGTCATATCGCCCAGTCGAGCTGATCGATCGGCCGCCTGGGGCCAGGTTCAGCGAATCTGGTGTTTGTGCAGCAGCCGATAGAATGTCGGCCGCGACACCCCCAGCACCTTCGCGGCAATGCTCAGGTTGTTGCTGTGCCTGTCGAGCACATCGCACAGCGCCTGGCGTTCCGCGCGGTGCTTGTAGTCTTCCAGGGTGCCCAGCGGGTGCTCCTCCTGCTCCAGCACGTGCAAGCCCAGGTCCTGGGCTTCGATCTGCCGCCCTTCGGCCAGCACCAGCCCCCGGCGTACCCGGTTGGCCAGTTCGCGGACGTTGCCCGGCCAGTTGTGCCGCCCCATGGCGGCCAGGGCGTGGTCGCTGAAGGTACGCGGCCGGCGGCCGGTCTCCAGGCTGTAGAAGTGGGAAAAATGGTTGGCCAGCATCGACAGGTCACCATGCCGGTCACGCAAGGGCGCTGTCACCACCTGCAAGACGTTTAGCCGGTAATACAGGTCTTCGCGAAAACGCCCTTGCTCGATGGCTTTTTCCAGGTCCACGTGGGTGGCGGCCAGCACCCTCACATCCACGGGAATCGGCTGGCTGCCACCGACCCTCTCGATGTGCTTTTCCTGCAGGAAACGCAGCAAGTTGGCCTGCAACTCCAGCGGCAGGTCGCCAATTTCGTCGAGAAATAGGGTGCCGCCATGGGCTGCCTCGATGCGCCCTGCCTTGCGCTGATGGGCGCCGGTGAAAGCCCCCTTTTCGTGCCCGAACAACTCGGACTGGATCAGGTGTTCGGGTATCGCCCCGCAATTGATCGCGATGAACGGCATCTCGCAGCGTTGTGACTGGCGGTGCAAGGTGCGCGCCACCAGCTCCTTGCCAGTGCCGCTCTCGCCACGGATCAGCACCGGCGATTCGGTGGGCGCCAGTTTGCCGAGCAATTTGCGCAGCTCCAGGATCGGCCGGCTGTCACCCAGCAGTTCATCCTCCAGGCCATTGATCGGCACATTGCCCTTGCCGCGCAGGCGCGCCATGCCAAAGGCCCGCCCCAGGGTCACCAGCACCCGTGACACGTCGAATGGCAGGGTATGGAAGTCGAAGAACCACTCGCAGACGAAATCGCCGACGTTCTGCATGCGCAGCTGGTCGGCATCGAGCACCGCAATCCATTCGGTGTTGCTGCGCTTGATCATGTCCTTGACCGCGTCGGGGTGGCGCAGGTGCGAGGCCTGCAGACGCAACAGCCCAAGGTCGCAGCGGTGCTCCAGGGCCAGGTCCAGGCTACAGCTGTGGACATCCCAGCCCCCACTCTCCAAGCCTGGTAACAAACGGTGACAATCATCGCACGGGTCGACGATGAGCAAGCGACGAAGGGCGGCGGATTCGTGCATGACCGTTCCTTGGCGCCAATTTGTGGTTTTTTACGTGAAAACAGTAAGTTGCGGCGCCGTTTTAACAGTAGCAACGAACTTGACGGTGCCCACTACCGTCTGTCTGCCCGATTCGGCAGGCATGAAGCACGTTCGGAATTTTTCAATTTAATTGACGTCACACGCGGCGCCGGAAAATAAAAACGGTTCAAATCAAAAAAAATTATCAACGCTGTGTGACTCCACCCCTAACTTGGAGCATCAGTACGAATAACCCCGCACTGCAGATCGCGATACGCTGAAGCGACGTAGCAGTAACGCGGACCTTCATTACGCTGTTGGGACCATAGAGAGACCGAACCATGAATGCCCCGCTCCGTGTCAACGAAGCCCTGCTGATTGCCGACCACGCTTTCGAACCCTTCCAGTGCGTTGCCTGGGATGCGCCCAACGGTACGGGCGAGCTGAGCCTGGCGGTGATCGACCGGACCAGCACCCGCATCGGCAGCAAGCAAGTGTCGTCGTCTACCTATTCGGACCCGGCGCAATGGGCCAGCCTGATCGAGGAAGTGCGCGCCGAACTGTGCCAGAAAGGCTATGACCTGCAACCCTGGTCGATGCCCAAGTAATCGCCACGGTGTACCGGCAAGTGCGTGCCAGGCACGCACTTGTACAACTTCCAGCCTGCCCTCGAGGCAACTTTTTTAATGCGACATAGTGTCGCGCCACGCCCGCCTTTTACAACTCACCTTATTAACTTGAACTGTTCCAGATGCTGGTAATCGGCCTGCAGTTGTTCAGCTAATTGCTGTGCACGCCCCAAGCGAACTGGCGCCAATTCCATGTCTACCAATAAGGTGGCGCAAGGCATCGGGTGCAGCTCTCCCCAGCGTTGCAGGCGACCATCGGTAAAGATCAGGCAACGCTGAAGCTCCTGCGGATGGGCTTTGCGCCTGGCGTTCAACCAGCGGCGCGCCTGGTCGAGCGCCTCGATCAACGGCGTTCCCCCGCCCGCCCCCAGCGCCTGCAACCAGGGCTGCAGTGCGGCTGATGCCTTGAGCCCATGCCGTTGCCACTGCGGCGCACCACCACTGGCGGTGAGCAGCGCCAGCCGGGCGCGCTGGCGATAGGCCTGGTCGAACAATTCGGCCAGCAGGCCTTTGCTCTGCGCCAATGCCTGATGGCGCCGGGTCGAGGCGGACGCATCGACGATCACCAACCACAATTGCGCAGCCTGGCCCTGGCGCTGCTGCCAGCACAGGTCCTGGCGCTGGCGAGGGCGCCCTTTTAGCAGCGTCGGCAACCAGGCCACACGGCCCTTGCCCGACAGCTGGGCACGGCCACGGCTGGCGCCGTTCAGTTTGCCGACACGGGGCATGGCATCCGCCACCTTGTTGCCCGGTGGGCGGATGCTCAGGGCTTTTTTGCCCAGTTCGGCACCTCGCGCCGAGCACCGCTGCTGACCGGCTCTGCCGGCAGCGCGCCCCAATCGCCCTGCCCGCCTTGCTGCTGCGTTTCGCCGCGTGCGCTGGCAGGTGGCGTGGAATGGGCGGTGGGTTCTGGCAACTGGCGGCGCCGGTGGCGCAGGGCGAACTCGGCCACCGCCTCCACATCGCCTTCCTCGATCGCCTCGCCGCCGCGCCAGGCGCAATGCGCACGCGCCGCACGCAGCCAGACCAGGTCGGCACGCAAGCCGTCGACACCGGCGGCATAGCAACGCTCGGTGATCCACGCCAGTGCCTGATCGTCCAGGGCAATCGCCGCCAGGGCCTGGCGCGCCGCCTGGCAGCGCTCGCGCAATTGCGCCTGGGCCGCAGCCCATTGCGCGCAGAACGCCTGTGGGTCGCTGTCGAACGCCAGGCGGCGGCGAATGATCTGCTGACGCGCCTCGGGGGCCGGCAACCCTTCGAGCAGCACATTCAAACCGAAACGGTCGAGCAATTGCGGGCGCAGCTCGCCTTCCTCGGGGTTCATGGTGCCGATCAGGACGAAACGGGCACTGTGCTGGTGCGAAATGCCATCGCGCTCGATGCGGTTGGTACCGCTGGCGGCCACGTCGAGCAGCAGGTCCACCAGGGTATCGGGCAGCAGGTTCACTTCATCGACATACAGCACGCCACCATCGGCCTGCGCCAGCACGCCGGGGGAGAACTGCGCCTTGCCCTGCCCCAGCGCGGCGTCCAGGTCCAGCGTGCCGACCAGGCGCTCCTCGCTGGCGCCCAGCGGCAAGGTCACGAAAGGCCCCTCGCCGAGCAGGTCCGCCAGGCCGCGGGCCAAGGTGCTCTTGGCCATGCCGCGTGGCCCCTCGATCAGCACGCCGCCGATCTTCGGGTCGATGGCCGTCAGGCACAGCGCCAGCTTGAGCGCGTCGGCGCCGACCACCGCAGCCAGGGGAAATTGCACGGGTTCACTCATTTCAAGCCTGTTCCTCGCCATCGAGCAGTTGTTCCTCGAGCGCTTCGCGATAGTCGCCCGGCTGCTCCCAGAGCCCGCGTTGCTGGGCCTCCAGCAACCGCTCGGTGAGGTCGCGCAGCGCCTCGGGGTTGTGCTCGCGCATGAAGTCGCGGGTCGCCGGGTCGAGCACGTAGGCATCGGCCAGCGACTGGTAATGATGATCGTCGATCAGGTGCGTGGTGGCGTCGAAGGCGAACAGGTTGTCGACCGTTGCCGCCAGCTCGAACGCGCCCTTGTAGCCATGGCGCTTGGCCCCGTCGATCCACTTGGGGTTCAGCGCCCGGGCACGAATCACCCGGTTCAGCTCTTCCTTGAGGGTGCGTATGCGCGGGCGGTCGACCTGGCTGTGGTCGCCGTGGTAACTGGCCACCGGCGCACCGGCCAAGGTTTCGGACGCCGCCAGCATGCCGCCCTGGAACTGGTAGTAATCGTTGGAATCGAGCAGGTCGTGCTCATGGTTGTCCTGGTTCTGCAGCACCGCCTGGACCTGGCCCAGGCGCCGGGCGAACTGCGCGCGCGCCGGGGTGCCGTCGTCGCTGCCGCCATAGGCATAGCCACCATGGTTGAGGTAGACCTCGGCCAGGTCGTCGCGGCTGTGCCACAGGCGGCCGTCGATAGCGTTCTGCACACCGGCGCCGTAGGCACCGGGCTTGGCGCCGAACACCCGCCAGCCGGCCTCGCGTGCCGCCTGCTCGGGCGCCAGGCCAGATGCCTGCAGGGTTGCGCGCTCTTGACGCACGCGGG
Source organism: Pseudomonas sp. UBA6315 (assembly GCF_002438125.1). NCBI lineage: Bacteria > Pseudomonadati > Pseudomonadota > Gammaproteobacteria > Pseudomonadales > Pseudomonadaceae > Pseudomonas > Pseudomonas sp. UBA6315. The sequence continues at coordinate 14,329 of NZ_DJTF01000079.1, read as the reverse complement.
CGGCCAGGGGGTTGAGGTCGGCAGGCTCGTCCAGCGCCGCCACCGCTTGCACCGCCGCATCGAACAGGCGGATCAGGTTGCCGAAAGCGTCGCGGAAAAAGCCCGAGACGCGCAAGGTCACGTCCACCCGCGGGCGGTCGAGCAGGCTCAGTGGCAGGATCTCGAAGTCATCGACGCGCTGGCTGCCAGTGGCCCATACCGGCCGCACGCCCATCAGCGCCATGGCCTGGGCGATGTCGTCGCCGCCGGTGCGCATGGTCGCCGTGCCCCACACCGACAACCCGAGCTGGCGCAGGTGGTCGCCGTGGTCCTGCAGGTGCCGCTCGAGAATCAGGTTCGCCGAGGCGAAGCCCAGGCGCCAGGCCGTGGTGGTGGGCAGGTTGCGCACATCCACGGTGTAGAAATTGCGCCCCGTGGGCAGCACATCGAGGCGGCCACGGCTGGGCGCGCCGCTAGGCCCGGCCGGCACGAAACGCCCCGCCAGGGCCGCCAGCAAACCGTTGATCTCAGCCGGGCCGCAGGCGTCCAGGCTCGGCGCTACCTGCTCGCACAAGGCGCGCAGCACCGCCTGCACCGGCTGCCAGCAAGGCTCGTCGGGCAGCTGCAGGGTTGCGCCCAGGGCCTGCTCGATCAGCTGCAACGCCAGCAGCTCCAGGCGCTCGCGGGTATCCCCGCAGGTGCGCCATGGCTCGTCGCTGATGGCCTGCAAGGCTGCCGGCCGTGGGCCGGCCCAGGGCTGGCCGAGGTCGCAGTCGAGTGGATCGAAGCCCAGCGCCAACGCCTTGGCCAGTGCGCGCAGCAGGCTGGCATTGCCCTCACGGCCATCACCGCGCTCCACCCGCAGCAACGCCAGCAAGGTGTCGACCCGCAGCCGCGCCTGGGGCGACTGGCCGAACACATGCAGGCCATCGCGAATCTGCGATTCCTTCAGGTCACACAGGTAGGTGTCCAGCCGTGGCAGCCACACCGCGGCGTCGTCCAGCTGGCCTTCCAGCTGCAGCTCGCGGTCGATGTGGTTGGCCTTGACCAGTTCGAGGATATCGCGCTGCAGCTCGCGGGCACGCCGTGGGTCGAGCAGCTGCGCTTCGTAGAACTCATCGGCCAATTGCTCCAGGTGGCGCAGCGGGCCATAGGTTTCGGCGCGGGTCAGCGGTGGCATCAGGTGGTCGATGATCACTGCCTGGGTGCGGCGCTTGGCCTGGGCGCCCTCGCCCGGGTCGTTGACGATGAACGGGTAGATGTTCGGCAGCGGGCCGAGCAAGGCGTCCGGCCAGCACGCGGCGGACAGGCCGACGCCCTTGCCGGGCAGCCACTCGAGGTTGCCGTGCTTGCCAACGTGGATCAGCGCATCGGCGGCATAGGCATGGCGCAGCCAGAAATGAAACGCCAGGTAGCCATGGGGCGGTACCAGGTCCGGGTCGTGGTACACGGCGCTGGGGTCGACCTGGTAGCCACGGGCCGGCTGGATACCGACGAAGGTCAGGCCGTAGCGCAAGCCGGCCACCATCAGCCGGCCACTGCGGTACATCGGATCCTGCTCGGGCGGGCCCCAGCGTTCGAGCACGGCCTGGCGGTTGGCCGCCGGCAGGCGCTCGAAGGCTTCTTTATAGTCGGCCAGGCTCAAGCTCTGCGCGCACGGGCGCTGGTCGAGGTGATCGAGGTCGTTGGTCACACCGCCAAGCAGTTGGTGAATCAGCTGGGTGCCGCTGTGCGGCAGCTCGCCCAGCGGGTAGCCCTCGGCTTTCATGGCCTTGAGTATGTTCAGTGCGGCCGCCGGGGTGTCCAGGCCCACGCCATTGCCGATGCGCCCGTCGCGGGTCGGGTAGTTGGCCAGCACCAGCGCCACGCGCTTCTGCCCATTGGGCAGGCGCGCCAGCTCCACCCAGCGTCGCGCCAGTTCGGCGACGAAGTCCATGCGCTCGGGGTGGGCCCGGTAGCAGACCACATCGGACTGGCTGCGCTCGCTGCGCCAGGCCATGTCCTTGAAGCTGACTGGCCGGGTGATGATGCGCCCGTCCAACTCCGGCAAGGCAATGTGCATGGCCAGGTCGCGGGCGCCCAGGCCCTGCTCGCTGGCCTCCCAGGCTGGCTGGTTGTCTTGCGCGCAGATCGCCTGCAGCACCGCAATGTCCCGGCGAAACGGCCGCAGGTTGGGGCGCTCCGGGCTGGACATGGCAAACCCGGTGGTATTGATCAGGACTTCGGCGCCCACTTCGTCCAGCCACTGCTCCACCTGCTCCAGGCAGGCGCTTTCCTTCAGGCTGGCGACCGCAATCGGCAGCGGGTTGAGCCCGGCCGCCTGCAGGCGCTGGCAGAACACATCGATGAAGGCGGTGTTGGCCGCCTGCAGGTGCGAGCGGTAGAACAACAGCGGCGCCACCGGGTAGTCGGGGTGCCACTGGCTGTACCAGGCATCGGGCGTGGCGCTGGCCTGGCTGGGGTGATACACCGAGGTGCGCGGCAAGGGTTGCGGCTCGCCCCAGGCGTAGTCACGCCCAAGCCATTGGTTGGCCAGGCAGTTGAACAGGTTGAGGGCATTGGCCTTGCCACCCTGGCGCAAATAGTGCCAGAGGCGCTGGGCCGCATCGCCAGTTACCGTGCCCAAGTCCGTCAGCTCCGGGTCCGGGCGGTCATCACCCGGCACCAGGATCAACTGCACGCCACGGGCAGCCAGTGCCACCAACTGCTCGACGCCATAGCGCCAATAGCCGACGCCGCCGTGCAACGACACCAGGATGACCTTGGCGTGGCGCAGCACCTCTTCTACATAAAGGTCGACCGAGGCATGGTTCTGCACCTGCATCGGGTTGGCCAGGCGCAGGCTGGGGAAGTCATCGGGCAGTTGCTCGGCGGTTTCGGCGAGCAATGCCAGGTGCGAGTCGCCGCTGCAGAGGATCACCAGCTCGGCGGGTGTCTGGCCAAGGTCGGCAATGCTGTCGTCCGGCACGAAGCCGCCGGGCTGGGTCCGCAGCAGGTGCATGGGTCAGGCGCCCAGGGCCTGGCGCAGACGCGCTTCCAGTTGCACGGCATCGAGGTCCTGGCCAATCAGCACCAGACGCGTGATGCGCGGCTCGTCGGCACGCCAGGCGCGGTCGAAGTGCTTGTCGAAACGGGTACCCACGCCCTGCACCAGCAGGCGCATCGGCTTGCCAGGGATGGCGGCAAAGCCCTTGGCACGCAGGATGCCGAACTCCACCACCAGTTGCGTCAGGGCGTCGAGCAGCAGGCTTTCGTCAGCTTCGGGCAGGTCGATGGAGATGGAGTCGAAGGCGTCGTGGTCATGGTCGTCGTGATCGTCGCCGTCATGGTGCGAATCGTGGTGCGTGCGGCGGCCGTCGATGTGCTCCTCGGACTCGGCGCCCAGGCCCAGCAACACGTCCAGTGGCAGGCGGCCGCTGCTGGCCTCGATCACCTTGACCGCAGGCGGCAGCTCTTCGGCCACTTCGGCGCGCACCTTGGCCAGGCCTTCGGCGTCGATCAGGTCGGCCTTGTTCAGCACCACAAGGTCGGCACTGGCCAACTGGTCGGCGAACAGCTCGTGCAGTGGCGATTCGTGGTCCAGGTTGGGGTCGAGCTTGCGCTGCGCATCGACCTGGTCCGGGTAGGCGGCGAAGGTGCCGGCAGCCACGGCCGGGCTGTCGACCACGGTGATCACCGCATCGACGGTGCAGGCAGTGCGGATTTCCGGCCACTGGAAGGCTTGAACCAAAGGCTTGGGCAAGGCCAGGCCGCTGGTTTCGATGAGGATGTGGTCGAGGTCGCCACGGCGGGCCACCAGCTCGCGCATGACCGGGAAGAATTCCTCCTGCACCGTGCAGCACAGGCAGCCGTTGGCCAGCTCGTAGACCCGGCCGCTGGCCTCTTCTTCACTGCAGCCGATGCTGCATTGCTTGAGAATCTCGCCGTCGATGCCGAGTTCGCCGAACTCGTTGACGATGACCGCGATGCGCCGGCCCTGGGCATTGTCGAGCATGTGCCGCAGCAAGGTGGTCTTGCCCGAGCCGAGGAAGCCGGTGACGATGGTGACGGGGAGCTTGGCCAGTGTTTTCATGTCGCGTTGCCCTTGGCAAATGGCGCGGGCATGCGGGACGAAAGCCACGGGCCAGGCCGGCCGGGCTCGTTCGCCACCGGATCACCCCGCCCGGTTGAAAGTCGAAAACGTGTCGAGGCAGGTCTCCTGGCTTGCACCGTCGCGGCCCCACTCGATGAACGGGGCCGGGTAGGACGACGCCTTCCCGCGCTGGGGCGCAGTGGCTGTGTCGTTCCGTTGCCGGTGCTTACAGTTGCGGGGGCAGCCGCGGCTTGAACCGCGTTCCCGTCTTAGCTTCGGCGTGGCCGAAGAACCTCGAAGCGGCAAGGCTACGCGGGGGGTGGCGGGTGGTCAACTGATGCGGTGGTTTTGTCGCCCCTCGCGCGGCTGTAATAACTTGCAACCAATTGACGGAAACCCTGCCCCGTGGTCTCCTAACGCCTTGCGTTCAGGTGCCCCCTTGGGGGTGAAACGGGAAACCGGTGCGTCGCAGGCCCTGCAACAGGGCCGGACCAGGCCGGTGCTGCCCCCGCAACGGTAAGCGAGCGAAGCGTCTAGACCACTGTGCCACGTCGTAGGGCATGGGAAGGTGATGCTTTAAAGGAGCCCTGCTCCTCCTCGCAAGCCCGGAGACCGGCCTGGCGTCACATGAACACCCCGCGGTGGGCGGGCGCTGTCGCATTCCCTCGGGCGCCTCGCGCCTGGGGCTGCCGCGCTTGCCCGTTGAGCTCAAAACAACAGAGGAACGCGTCATGCCCATCACCAGCGCCAAGCACAGCATCGCCACCCCCGTCACCCTCAGCCAGCGCGTCGTCATCGCCGTAGGGGCCAGCCTGCTGGGCCTGTGCCTGGTCTACTTCGCCGGTTTCTCGCACATCGAGGCGGTGCACAATGCCGCCCACGACACCCGCCACAGCGCCGCATTCCCTTGCCACTGAGGCCCGCCCGATGATCAAGCGCATTGCCCGCACCGCCGGGTTCAGCGGCCTGCTCGCAGCCTTGCTGCTGACCCTGCTGCAAAGCTTCTGGGTCGCCCCGCTGATTCTCCAGGCAGAAACCTACGAGACCGCAGCCCCTGCCGCCGAGCACCACAGCCATGACGGCGAAGCCGTCGCGGCCCACGAACACAGCGCCGAGGCCTGGTCGCCGGAAGATGGCTGGCAGCGCATCCTCTCGACCACCGGCGGCAACCTGGTGGTGGCTGTGGGCTTCGCCTTGATCCTGGCCGCCCTGTACAGCCTGCGCGAACCCAACCGGGTGAGCACCGGCGCGCTGTGGGGCCTGGCCGGCTTCGCGGTGTTCTGCCTGGCACCCACCCTGGGCCTGCCGCCCGAGTTGCCTGGCACCGCGGCCGCCGACCTGGGCCAGCGCCAGAGCTGGTGGATCGGTACCGCAGCCGCCACTGCGCTGGGGCTGGCGTTGCTGGTGTTCGCCCGGCACTGGCTGCTCAAGGTCGCCGGCGCGGTGCTGCTGGTAGTGCCGCACATCATCGGCGCGCCGCAGCCTGAAGTTCACCAGAGCCTGGCGCCCGAGGCCCTGGAAACCCAGTTCAAGATCGCCTCGTGGCTGACCAATGCCGCGTTCTGGGTGGCCCTGGGCCTGCTCAGCGCCTGGCTGTATCGCCGCGCCCAGCACGCCTGATGGCCGCTGAAGCAGCCCTGCCGGCGCTGTACGCCGGCTTCGGCTGCCGCCGCGGCTGTTCGCTGGAGCACCTCGACACCCTGCTGCGCCAGAGCCTGGCTGCCCACGGCCAGGCCTTGGGCACACTGCGCGGCATTGCCACGATCAGCCTCAAGGCCGATGAGCCAGGGCTTGAGCAGCTGGCCCTGCGCCTCGGCTTGCCTCTGGTGGTGTTCACTGCCAGCCAGTTGCAGGCTTTCGAACCGTTGCTCACCCATCGTTCGGCATCTGCCTACGCCCACAGCGGCTGCTGGGGCGTTGCCGAAAGCGCGGCCCTGGCCCTGGCCAGTCGCGAGCACGGCAGCGCCAGGCTCAGGATAATGCGGCAATCTTCAGGCGCCGCTACCGTCGCCCTGGCCTGCGGCGGATAATCGCTTCAACCATTTACCTGCAAGGAATTTCCATGACGGTCTACTTCATCGGCGCCGGCCCCGGCGACCCGGAGCTGATCACGGTCAAGGGCCAGCGCCTGATCCGTCAGTGCCCGGTCATCATCTATGCCGGTTCGCTGGTGCCGCCAGCGGTGCTCGAAGGCCACCAGGCCGAGACGCTCATCAACAGCGCCGAGCTGCACCTGGAACAGATCATCGAGGCCATCCGCGCAGCCCATGAACGGGGCCAGGACGTGGCGCGCGTGCACAGTGGCGACCCCAGCCTTTATGGCGCCATCGGCGAGCAGATTCGCCACTTGCGCGAGCTGGGCATCGACTACCAGATCATCCCCGGGGTCACGGCCACCGCGGCCAGCGCCGCTTTGCTGGGCTGCGAGCTGACCCTGCCGGAGGTGGCGCAGACCGTCATCCTGACCCGCTATGGCGACAGCTCGCCAATGCCGGCAGGCGAGCAGTTGGCCGACCTGGCCCGCCACGGCGCGACCCTGGCCATTCACCTGGGGGTCAAGCACTTGCCGCGCATCGTCGAAGAGTTGCGCCCCCATTACGGCGCCGACTGCCCGATTGCCGTGGTCCACCGCGCCACCTGGCCGGACCAGGACTGGGTGCGCGCTACCTTGGCCGATATCGTCGAACAGGTCGCGGCAAAAGGGTTTCGTCGCACAGCGCTGATCCTTGTCGGCCACGTGCTGGGCGATGCGCCGTTTGCCGAATCGGCCCTGTACCGCGCCGGCCACGCGCACCTCTACCGCCCCGGCGGCTGAGCATTGCCAACGGCGCACCTGGCAGCGCAGACTCCGGGATCGTTCCCGCCTACCGGAGTCACACCCATGCTGGAGCTGCGCCCCAACTGCGAATGCTGCGATGTCGACCTGCCCGGTGACAGCCTTGAAGCATTCTTCTGTTCGTTCGAATGCACCTTCTGCCGAAGCTGCAGCGAATCTCGCCTGCAGGGCCGTTGCCCGAACTGCTCCGGGCAGTTGCTGCCGCGCCCGGCGCGGGTCGGCCTGGCATTGAGCAACAACCCCGCATCGACGCTTCGCGTACGCAAGCCCCACCCCGCCTGCCAATGACACCCTCGCAATACCCGGCATCGTCGCCGTCGCGCGGTGCCTGGCGCGCTATTTTGTAGGACTTTTCCACAATAACCGCTCGGTTGTTCAACAGATCTATACTCGCCATTACCAAGCATCCGGAATGGCCGTATCGTGCTGCGCTGCAGAAAGAACTTGCAGACGAATTCCTGATTAAGCACAGGAAATGGTCCACATTCCGACAGGAGTTAACTTCATGACAACCGTGTTGATCGTTGACGACCACCCCATCGTCAGGCTGTCCATGCGCCTGCTGCTGGAGCGCGAGCGCTTCCGCGTCGTTGGCGAAGTAGGCAACGGCAGCGAAGTGGCGCAGGTAGCGCGCGAACTGCGTCCCGATGTAGTGGTGCTGGACATCGGCCTGCCCGGCCTTGATGGCATGGAGGTCATCAAGCGCCTTCAGCAGCTGGAGCCCGTACCCAAGATCATGGTGCTGACCGGGCAGGCCACCGACCTCTACGTGCGCCGCTGCCTGGATGCCGGCATCGGCGCGTTCGTGACCAAGGACGAAGACCACGAAGCATTGATCTTCGCCCTCAAGGCACTGATCAAGGGCTATTCCACGTTTCCCCAGATGTCGGTCAACAGCAACACCCTCGACAGCGAACCCAGGCGCCTGGAAAGCCTGTCCAACCGCGAGATGGAAGTGTTGCGCCGCCTCGCCCGGGGCGAGAACAACAAGCATATAGGCGGCAGCATGAACCTCAGCGCCAAGACCATCAGCACCTACCGGGGCCGTATCATGGAGAAGCTCAAGACCGAATCGCTGGTGGAAATGGTCGACCTGGCCAAACGCAACCACGTCAACTGAGCGCCCCTCTCGCAATGAAGCGCTACTCCACCGGCGTGCTTTTGGCACTGTGCCTGGCGTGCTCCCCCCAGCAGACACTAGCCGATGCCGAGCCGCGCCAGTTGCTGGCACGCGCCACCAGCGTCACCCAGCCACTGCAACTGGACAGCCAGGATCGGCAGTGGCTGCAGCAGCGCAAGGTCCTGCTGCTGGGCAGCTCCCGCCCCGACTACCCACCCTTCGAAATCAACATCAGCCCGTCCGACTATGAAGGCCTGAGCGCCGATTTTGCAGGGTTGATCGGTGAGCATCTGGGTATCCCGGTGCAGGTCATGCGCTTTGCCAGCCGCCATGAGGCGATCGCCGCCCTGCGCGAGGGCAAGATCGACCTGCTGGGCAGCTCCAACGGTTTCGAGGCGGCCGATGCCCAGTTGAGCCTGAGCGAGCCTTACGCCGACGACCTGCCGGTGATCGTCACCCGTGAAGACCGCAGCCTCAGGGACAACCCGAGCCTGGCCGGCCTGCGCCTGGCGATGGTCGACCACTACCTGCCCGGCGAGACGGTTCGCAACCTCTACCCCAATGCCCAGCTGAGCCTCTATCGCTCGACCCTGGCCGGCCTGGCGGCGGTCGAGCTGGGTGAGGCGGACGCCTACCTGGGCGACGCCATCAGTACCGACTACCTGATCGGCAAGAGCTATCAAGGCACGGTAAAAATCGACAGTTTCTGCCAGGCCAAGCCCGGCTCCTTTTCCTTTGCCCTGGCCAACGACAACCCACGCCTGCGCCGCCTGATCGACGCGGCTTTGGACAGGATCACCGAAAGCGAACGGCTGAACATCCTGCGGCGCTGGACCAGCGGCAACACCAGCCTCTTGCTGGAGCGCCACCTCTCGGCCCTGAGCGATGAAGAAAAGGCCTGGATCCAGCGCCACCCGACGGTCAGCGTGCTGGTCGACCCGGCCCTGGCGCCACTGACCTTCAACGATGCCCAGCAGCGAATCAGTGGCATCACCGTCGACCTGCTCAAGCAGATCACCCATCGCACCGGCCTGCAGTTCACCCTGATCGAGCGCAACAGCGTGCAGGCCATGGTCGAGCAGGTGGCGCGCGGTGAAGCGCAGATGATCGGCGCGCTGGGCTATGGCGTCGACCGCGCCAGCCAGTTGCGCTACACCCGGCCCTACCTGGTCAGCCCCAGGGTGCTGGTCACGCGCAACCAGGCAGCCTGGCCACTGCAGAGCCGAGACCTGGATGGCAAGCGCATCGCCCTGCTGCGCGGCTCCCCCTTGCGCGCCGAGGTACTGCGCCAGTACCCCAATGCCACGGTGATCGAAGCCAAAAACCCGCTGGCCCTGATGGAGACGGTGGCCACCGGCGAAGCCGACGTGGCCTACAGCAGCCATATCAATGCCACCTACTACATCAACCATGTGTTCAAGGACCAGCTGCGCATCGCCAGCGTCCTGGGCGACGACCCGGCCGCCGCCGCATTCGCCGTAGCCCCCGGCCAGCCCCAGCTGCAGGCCATCCTCGACAAGACCTTGCTGAGCATCCCCCCCGAAGAGCTGGACCAACTGGTCAACCGCTGGCGCACCAGCTCGCTGGTCAGTGACGGCCCCTGGCGCAATTACCGTACCTTGGCACTGCAGGTACTGGTGCTCTCGGCCCTGCTGCTGGCCGGCGTGGTGTTCTGGAACAGCTACCTGCGCAAGTTGATCCACCAGCGCACCGAAGCCCAGCATGCCCTGCAGGCCCAGCTGGCCCTGAGCCGCGGCCTGCTCGAACAACTGCGCCAGGCCAAGGACGACGCGGAACAGGCCAGCCACACCAAAAGCACGTTCCTGGCCACCATGAGCCACGAAATACGCACCCCCATGAACGCGGTGATCGGCTTGCTCGAGCTGGCCCTGGAAGACAGCCGGGGCAGCCGCTGCGACCCGCAGACGCTGCAGACCGCGCACGATTCCGCCGTCGGCCTGCTGGGCCTGATCGGCGACATACTGGACATCTCGCGCATCGAATCCGGCCACCTGACCTTGCAGCCCGTGGCCACCGACCTGGTCGAGCTGGTACGCGGCACCTTGCAGGTGTTCGAAGGCAATGCCCGCAGCAAGGGCCTGCACCTGCACAGCGAACTGCCGCCAGGGCCGGCCTGGGTCATGGCCGACCCGCTGCGCCTCAAGCAGATCCTCTCCAACCTTCTGAGCAACGCCATCAAGTTCACCGATCGCGGCGAGGTGCATACCAGCCTGCAACTGCAGCCAGGCGTTACAGGCAACGACGTGCAAGTGGCGCTGTGCGTGCGCGACACCGGCATCGGCATCGGCGCTGCTGACCAGGCCCGCCTGTTCAGCGCCTTTGCCCAGGCCGAAGGCCCGCGTGCCCACCAGGGCGCCGGCTTGGGCCTGGTGATCAGCCGTACCCTGGCCGAGCTGATGGGCGGCGAGCTGCAGCTGCAGAGCGTGCAAGGCGTGGGCACCCTGGTGGACATCAAGCTGCAGTTGCCCGTCTGTGCGGCGCCCCTGCCCGCCGAGCCTGGCAGCGCGCACCAGGAACACGCAAGCAGGCCGCTGAACATCCTGGTGGTGGATGACTACCCGGCCAACCTGCTGTTGCTGGAAAAGCAGCTCGATACCCTGGGCCACCGGGTCACCCTGGCCGAACATGGCGAAGCGGCGCTGGCGCTGTGGCAACAATCGACATTCGACCTGGTCATCACCGATTGCAGCATGCCGGTGATGGACGGCCATGAGCTGGCCCGGCGCATCCGCCAGCTGGAGCAGGCCCGCGGCACGCCTGGCTGCTGGATTCTCGGCGTCACCGCCAACGCCCAGGCCGAAGAGCGTGAACGCTGCCTGGCCAGCGGCATGGACGATTGCCTGTTCAAACCCATTGGCCTGGGCACGCTGAAAATGCACCTGCCCCAGGCCCGCAGCGATGCAGCCGCGCCTGCCGAACGGGCCAGCGGGTTTGCGCTGAACGAATTGCACCACCTGACCCAGAATGACCCGCAGCTGATTCGCCACCTGCTCGAGCAGCTCACGCAAACTGCCGCAGAAGACCTCGCGACCCTGCGCGCCCTGGGCCCCACACCCCAGGACGACGCCCTGGGCCGCATCACCCACCGCATCAAAGGCGGCGCCAAGATGCTCAAGGTGCGCGGCGTGGTGAGCGACTGCGAGGCCATTGAGCGCGCCCAGGCGCAAGGCTTGCCAACCGAGGCGCTGCAGGCGCAACTGGAAGCCAGCCTGACGACCCTGCAGCGCGAACTTGCCGACACCCTCAGTGCAATTGCAGCGTCGAGCTGATCTGGCTGATGGCATCGACCACGTGGCGCGAGCCCTGCTGAATTTCCATGATCACGGTGCCGGCCTCGTTGGCCAGTTCCACACCGCGCCCGGTGCGGGTCAGGCTCGATTGCATGCTGGCCACCGCCGTCAGCGACAGGTCATGGTTCTGGCGCACCACATCGACGATCTCCAGGGTCGCCTTGCTGGTGCGCGCCGCCAGGCTGCGCACCTCGTCGGCCACCACGGCAAAGCCGCGGCCGTGCTCACCGGCACGGGCGGCCTCGATGGCGGCGTTCAGCGCCAGCAGGTTGGTCTGGTCGGCGATGCCGCGAATGGTCAGCACGATCTGCCCGATCACATCCGACTGCTTGCTCACCGCATCGATACTGCGCGCGGCATCGTTGAGCTCCTGGGAAATCTGCTCGATCACCTGCACGGTCTGCTGGACGACTTCGGTGCCTTTGCGCGCACAGGCGTCGGTTTGCACCGAACTGGCATGGGCCGCATCCGCCGCGCTCTGCTGGGTACTGACCTGGGCGGTGATGTCGCTGGCGAACTTGACCACCTTGTACAAGCGGCCCTTGCTGTCGAAGATCGGGTTGTAGGAGGCCTCCAGGTACACCGTCTGGCCCTGCTTGTTCACCCGCTCGAAGCGATGGGAATGGTATTCGCCACGGTTGAGTGACGCCCAGAACTCGCGGTACTGGGCCGATTCACGCTCGTGCGGGTGGCAGAACAGCCCGTGATGGCGGCCGGTGACCTCGTCCATGCGATAGCCCATGGTCGTGAGAAAGTTCTCGTTGGCCGTTATCACCCGCCCCTGCGGGGTGAACTCGACTACCGCCATGGAGCGGCCGATGGCCTTGAGCAGGCTCTCGCTTTCATGTTCGTCCTTGACCCGCTGGCTGATGTCGGCCGCCACCTTGATCACGCTGGTGACCTGCTGGCGCTCATCGACCACCGGCATGTAGCTGGCTTCGAGCCAGACCTCGCGCCCGGTCTTGTCGACCCGCTCGAAGGTACCGCTGATCGCCCGCCCCTCGCCCAGCTCGCGCCACAGCTGCTGGTACTCGGCGCTCTTGGCATAGGCCGGGTCGCAGAACACCCGGTGGTGTTTGCCGCGCAATTCCTCGGCGCTGTACCCCATGGCCTGGCAGAACTGGGCATTGGCATCGAGGATGGTGCCGTCGGGCGTGAACTCGATGATCGCCATGTTTCGGCTGATCGCCGCGAGCTTGGCCTGGCTCTCTGCCAGCGCCTGGCGAATGCGTTGAATCTCGATCAAATCGGACTTGCGATGGAAATCGAACATGGCGCCGGGGTCCTATGTGCGCAGGGTTTCCTGAGCATAGATCGGCGCAAGCGGCATGCAAGCACACTGCTATCACTTAGTGAATAGTCAATCTGTCATAAAGGCTGGCATGCCCGCGCCAGGCGGGTCAGGAGCTTTCCCGCACCATCAGTTCAAAGCCTAGATCCTGCTGCTCGGCCGCGACGCGCTTGCCATCGAGCAAGGCCAGCAACGCCTGCGCCGCGCTCCGACCAACGGCAGCGCGCGGCGTGCGAATGGAGGTCAGGCGCGGCACCATGTGCGCCGATGCCGGCAGGTCGTTGAAGCCGACCATCGCCACCTGGCGCGGCACCTCGATGCCCTGGCGCAGCGCCTGCAGCACAGCGCCTTGGGCCAGGTCGTCGTTGCAGAAGAAAATGCCGTCCACATCCGGCGCCTGTGCCAGCAACTGGCTGAACAGCTCGCTGCCCAGGGCGATCGACGAAGGTTGTGGCGCCAGGATTTCCAGCTCGGTTGCCTGCATGCCAGCCTCGGCCAGGGCCTGGCGGAAGCCCTCGGCACGCTGCATCACCCGTGGGTCGAGCTGCGCCGCGATGAACGCCAGGCGCCGCCGGCCGCGCTCGATCAGGTGGCGGGCGGCGGCGCGGCCGGCCTGCTGCTGGGAAAAGCCCACCGACAGCGCCCCGGGCGCACCGCCCAGCTCCATCATGTGCACGCAGGGCACGCCACTGGCGGCCAGCATCTGGCGCGACGCATCGCTGCGGTCGAAGCCGGTCAGCAGCATGCCGCAGGGCTGATAGGCCAGGTAGTTGCGGATCAGGTTTTCTTCTTCGTCGATATCGTAGTGATAGTTGCCGATCAGCACTTCCAACCCACGCGGGCGCATGACCTCGTGGATGGCCTCTAGGGTGTCGATGAACAGCTGGTTGGACAGCGACGGGATCAGCACCACCACCGACTGGCTGCGCGCCGACGCCAACGCCCGGGCAGCCGGGTTGGCGACGTAGCCCAGGCTCGCCGCAGCGGCAATGACCTTTTCCACCAGCGCCGGGGCCACCGTGCTGACGCCGCGCAAGGCGCGTGAAGCGGTAATCGGGGAAACCCCGGAGAGCCTGGCGACTTCTGCCAGCGTGGGACGACCGGTGGTGCGAGAGCCTGTACGGGACATGGATGTTGTAATTTTACTACTTGCCAAGGGAGGGGAACGGCCACTAAGGTAGCGCTGTCTCAGGACGCAGGCAATGTAATCTTTGGGAGTGGCCACTACACGCACTCTGCCAAGCGTCCATACTGCGTAAGGACAAAATCAATAACACCGGGGGGTGGCGTTTCGTCTATGCCGAGACAGCGCTACCTCACCCCGCAGGAGGTACTGAATGAATGCTCCCCTGTCCGCCATCGTGGTGATGGGTGTGGCCGGCTGCGGCAAAAGCAGCATCGGCGCCGCCATCGCTGCCAGAAGCGGCGGCCGCCTGATCGAAGGCGACGCGTTTCACCCTGCCGAGAACATCCGCAAGATGAGCGCCGGCATCCCCCTGGACGACAACGACCGAGCCGGCTGGCTGGTGCGCCTGGGCCAGGAGCTGCAAGCCACGGTCAGCGCCGGTGAGCGGCCCATCCTCACCTGTTCCGCGCTCAAGCGCCGCTACCGCGACACCCTGCGCGAGGCGATGCCGGCGCTGGGCTTCGTGTTTCTCGAGCTCACCCCGGCAGAGGCGGAAAAGCGCGTGCTCGCCCGCCCCGGCCACTTCATGCCGGC
>NZ_DJTF01000075.1:0-34101 GCF_002438125.1 Pseudomonas sp. UBA6315 | reverse complement strand
ATTTCATCCAGGCGATGCACGAGGCCTACCTGCGCGAAGAGTCGCCAGCGGCACGTGACTCGATCGCCCAGATCCTGATCAACTCGCGTATGTGCGCCACCGGCCACCGCCCGATCTGCCAGGACACCGGTATCGTCACCGTGTTCGTGCGCGTGGGCATGGACGTGCGCTGGGACGGCGCCACCCTGAGCGTCGACGACATGATCAACGAGGGTGTGCGTCGCGCCTACAACCTGCCTGAAAACGTCCTGCGTGCCTCGATCCTGGCCGACCCGGCCGGTGCCCGCAAGAACACCAAGGACAACACCCCGGCCGTCATCCACTACTCGATCGTCCCTGGCGACAAGGTCGAAGTCGATGTCGCAGCCAAGGGCGGCGGTTCCGAGAACAAGTCGAAGATGGCCATGCTCAACCCGTCCGACTCGATCGTCGACTGGGTGCTGAAGACCGTGCCGACCATGGGCGCTGGCTGGTGCCCGCCTGGCATGCTCGGCATCGGTATCGGCGGCACCGCCGAGAAGGCTGCGGTGATGGCCAAGGAAGTGTTGATGGAGTCCATCGACATCCACGAGCTGAAGGCCCGCGGCCCGCAGAACCGCATCGAAGAGATCCGCCTGGAGCTGTTCGAGAAGGTCAACCAGCTGGGCATCGGCGCCCAGGGCCTGGGCGGCCTGACCACCGTGCTCGACGTCAAGATCATGGACTACCCGACCCACGCCGCCTCGCTGCCGGTGTGCATGATCCCCAACTGCGCCGCCACCCGCCACGCGCACTTCGTGCTCGATGGCTCCGGCCCGGCCGAGCTGGAAGCGCCGTCGCTGGACGCCTACCCGGAAATCGTCTGGGAAGCCGGCCCGAGCGCCCGTCGCGTCAACCTCGACGCCATCACCCCGGAAGAAGTCGCCAGCTGGAAGCCGGGCGAGACCATCCTGCTCAACGGCAAGATGCTCACTGGCCGCGACGCTGCGCACAAACGCATGGTCGAGATGCTCAACCGTGGCGAAGAACTGCCGGTCGACCTCAAGGGCCGCTTCATCTACTACGTCGGCCCGGTCGACCCGGTCGGTGACGAAGTGGTAGGCCCAGCCGGCCCGACCACCGCCACCCGCATGGACAAGTTCACCCGCCAGATCCTCGAGCAGACCGGCCTGCTGGGCATGATCGGCAAGTCCGAGCGTGGCCCGACCGCCATCGAGGCGATCAAGGACAACAAGGCCGTGTACCTGATGGCCGTCGGCGGCGCTGCCTACCTGGTGGCCCAGGCGATCCGCAAGTCCAAGGTCCTGGCCTTCGCCGAACTGGGCATGGAAGCGATCTACGAGTTCGAAGTGAAAGACATGCCGGTGACTGTCGCGGTCGACAGCAACGGTGAGTCGGTGCACATCACTGGCCCTGCCCTGTGGCAGAGCAAGATTGCCCAGAGCCTGGCAGTCGAAGTGAAGTAAACCTGATGTAACAGCGGCGGCCCCTTCGCGGGGCAAGCCCGCTCCCACAGGTACGACATCGAACCTGTGGGAGCGGGCTTGCCCCGCGAAGGGGCCGCCGTCGTTTCAGCGCATCAGATCGGCAACGCCTTGACCCAGAACGCCATGATTTTCTCCGAACTTTCCTGCTCGCCCAGGTCGCGCCAGGCGCTGTGGGTGCGCAGTGACGGATCATGCAGGAAGCCACGGTTGCGCCAAAAGCCATGCAACGGCTTGTACTGCGCCGGCCGCAGCGGGTGCCCGCCGGGCCGCTCCACCGCACAGAACGCGCAGTAATCGAACTCGGCAAGCTTGTGGGCATAGGACTCGCGCTCGATGAAAAAGCGCACGCCCAGGCCCTGCCCCCGGTATGCCGGCAGCAGCAGTGATTCACCGAAGTAATAGACGCAGGCGGGGTCGCGCCCCTGGGCCAGGAAGGGCTGCTGGAATTCAGGCGCCACGTCCAGCAGCGGCACAGCGGTGCTCGCGCCCACCACCTGGCCTTGGTCCAGCGCCAGCACCACCAGGCTGCGCCCGGAGCGCACGTAGCTTGCCAGGTAGTTGGCTTCGCACTCCGGGGTACTGTCGTAGAGGTAGGGAAACTCGCGAAACACGGTCAGGCGCAGGCGAGCGAGGTCATCGAGGTAAGGCGCGATAGCGGCGCCGTGCAACAGGCGTATTTCCATGCTGGGCGGTCGTTCTGTCGAGGTGGATGACGCGTTCGGCTAAGCCGGGCTTGAGGGCAAACCCTATCATCCGAGCCAACGCACCGCCTTTTCCCAACACGACAGGTACCGTTCCATCACCGCTACCGAGCGGGCCTGCCCCGCGCAGAAGCGCGGTCAGGAAATACGCGTGCCCAGCACCTTCAGAAACGCCGCCAACCAGGCCGGATGCGCAGGCCACGCCGGCGCCGTCACCAGGTTGCCGTCCACGTGCGCCTGGTCCACGGCGATGTCGATGAACTTGCCACCCGCCAGCCGCACCTCCGGCGCACAGGCCGGGTACGCACTGCACTCGCGCCCTTCCAGCACCCCGGCCGCCGCCAGCAGCTGCGCCCCGTGGCATACCGCGGCAATCGGCTTGCCGGCCTGGTCGAAGGCCTTGACCAGCGCCAGCACCTTCTCGTCCAGGCGCAGGTACTCCGGCGCACGCCCACCCGGAATCAGCAGCGCGTCGTAGCTCTCGGCGCGCACCCGGACGAAGTCGTAGTTCAGGGCAAAGTTGTGCCCTGGCTTCTCGCTGTAGGTCTGCTCACCCTCGAAGTCGTGGATCGCCGTGCGCACGGTCTGGCCCGCGACCTTTTCCGGGCACACCGCATGCACCGTGTGGCCCACCATGGTCAATGCCTGGAACGGCACCATCGCCTCGTAATCCTCGACGTAGTCGCCCACCAGCATGAGAATCTTCTTCGCCGTCATCGCAGTCACCCTCGGATTACTTTTGGACAGTCACTGCACGATAGTCGCTGTCAGTCACGTCGGTCGAGCAAATTGACCACCAGCCGGTCCAGCCAGCCCCATATCCGCTGCTTGACCCGGCGCCAGAGCGGGCGGGCATTCCAGTGGTCGAGGTCGACCACCTCGCTCAAGGCGAAATCGCGCTCGAAGCTGGCCTGCACGGCGGCGGTCAGCGGCGGGTCGAGCGCCTCGATGTTGGCCTCCAGGTTGAAGCGCAGGTTCCAGTGGTCGAAGTTGCACGAGCCGATGCTGACCCAGTCGTCGATCAGCACCATCTTCAGGTGCAAGAAGCACGGCTGGTATTCGTAGATGCGCACCCCGGCGCGCAGCAGGCGCGGGTAATAGCGGTGCCCGGCGTAACGCACCGAAGGGTGGTCGGTACGCGGCCCGGTCAGCAGCAGGCGCACATCGACCCCCTTGCTGGCGGCGCGGCGCAGGGAGCGGCGCACGCTCCAGGTCGGCAGGAAGTACGGCGTGGCCAGCCACACCCGCTGCTTGCCGCTGTTCAGCCCGCGCACCAGCGAATGCAGGATGTCCTGGTGCTGACGGGCGTCGGCATAGGCCACCCGGCCCATGCCCTGGCCCTGCGCCGGTACCTTGGGCAGGCGCGGCAGGCCGAAGCCCTCGGCCGGGCGCCAGGCGGTGCGGCGGTTGTTGGCGTGCCACTGGCGGTCGAACAGCAACTGCCAGTCGCTGACCACCGCCCCCTGCATCTGCACCATCACCTCATGCCACTCACTGGCCGCCTCGCCTGGGGTCCAGAACTCGTCGGTGACCCCGGTGCCGCCCACCACCGCCCAGCGCTCATCGACCAGCAGCAGTTTGCGATGGTCGCGGTAGAGGTTGCGAAAACCACGCTTCCAGCGCAGGCGGTTGTACCAGCGCAGCAGCACCCCGGCCTCCAGCAGGCGCGGCGCAGCGCCGTGGTAAAGGCCAGCGAGCCATAGTCGTCGAACAGGCAGCGCACCCGCACGCCGCGCCGCGCCGCCTGCTCCAGCACCTCGACCACCGCCTCGGCGCAGGCCCCGGCCTCGACCAGGTACAACTCCAGGTCGACCTGGTACTGGGCCTGCGCAATCGCCTGGAGCATGCGCGGAAAGAACTCGGGGCCGTCGATCAGCAGTTCGAACTGGTTGCCATCGCGCCAGGGGAAGACCGGCCCCGGCATGTCAGCGGGCGTTGAAGATCAGCACCGCATTGACCGGTACCGTGGGGTTGATGGACTTGAGCTTGGCGAACTTGCGCAGGGTTTCCAGCCCTGGCAGCAAAGCGAAGTCGTTGGCATTGAGGATCAGCGGCTCCAGGGTCACCACCTGAAAGCGCCGCTCATCGAGGCGGGTCGCCAGCAGCAGTGCGTTGTAGCTGTGCGACTGGCCATGCAGGCTGACGGTGAGCGGCAGGCGCAACTCGATCTGCGCACCGTTGGCCAGGTCGTTGATCGGGCGCAGGTCGATCTGCGCCTTGATCGTGGCTTCGGCGAAACGCTCGACCTCGAACAGGTCGTCGCGCATGCGCTCGTCGCGCAGCGGGATGCCGCTGCTGACCGAATCCATCTCGATGCGCAGCGCCGCCGCGCCCTTGCGGTCCACCGAGCCATGCATCACCAGAAAGCGATGCACCTCGGCGGTGTCGCCGTTCTTGCCGCTGATGAACGACAGGCGTGACGATTCACCATCGAGGTGCCAGTTGGCGTGGGCGGGCAGACACAGGGCCAGCAGCAGGGCCGGCAGAAGACGGGGCAGCTTGAACATGACAGATCTCGTGAAACTTGACCGCCAACCTTAACCGCCCACCGTCATGGCAGCAAGCGGCAACCCTGCTGCGCGCCCTGCCAGGCCGCGCGGCTACGCTGGCCCAGCCCGGCGGCGCTGACCCTGCGCTGCTCGCTGTCTTCTTCCAGCTCGCTCAAGGGTAGCCACTGTTTCACGTAGGCGCGGCAATACGCCTGCTCGAAGCCCATGACGAAGCGGCACGAGCAGTACTCCTTGGCCGAATACGCCGAAAGAATGCCGGGAAAATCCGCCAGCGCCTGGCGCTCCAGCCAGACCCAGCCAAGCAGCGCGACAAGTGCCAGTAACGCCAGACCCTTCATGCGCCCTCCCCGGCCAGCGCCGCCAGCACCCGTTTGAGCAACTCGTTGTGGCTGTAACTGCCATCGCGGTCATCGCCGTAGCGCACGATCACCAGCTGCTGCGCGGGCAGTATGTAGAGCGCCTGGCCCCAGTGGCCGAGCGCCGCGTAGGTATCTGCCGGGGCGTCGGGCCATGGCCGTGCAGCGCCTTGTGCGAGCGGCTGATTGAGCCACCAATGGCCGCCAGGGTTGGCTTCGCCGGGGATGGCCTGGGCCTGGGTGAACACGGCGCGGTTGAACGCCACCCAGCTCGCCGGCAACAGCTGGCGCGCCTGCCAACGCCCTTCGCGCTGCATCAACAGGCCGATGCGCGCCAGGTCGCGGGCGCTGAGGTAGAGGTAGGACGAGCCGACCAGCGTGCCCGCGCCATCGCGCTCCCAGACCGCGCTGTCGATGCCCAGCGGGGTGAACAGCGCCTGCCAGGGATAGTCGGCGTAGGCCCCGGCATCGAGCATGCCGCGCAAGGCGGCGGCCAGCAGGTTGCTGTCGCCGCTCGAATAGAGAAAGCGCTGGCCAGGCGGCTCGACGGCGGGGTGCGCAGCGGTATAGGCCGCCATGTCGCGGCGCCCTCGGGTATAGAGCATGGCCACCACCGAGGACTTCAACGGCGCGTATTCGTAGTCTTCCTGCCATTGCAGGCCACTGGCCCAGTGCAGCAGGTCGGCCATGCGCACCTCGGGGTGCGCCTGCATCGGCGGGTAGTAGCGTGCCACCGGGTCCTGCAACTGGAAGCGCCCCTGGCCCTGGGCGACGCCCAGCACGGTGGCGAGCACGCTCTTGCTGACCGACCAGGTCAGGTGGGCGGTTTTGCCAGTGGTGGGTGCGCTGTAACGCTCATGGAGGATGCGCCCGTCGCGGATGATCAACAGCGCGTCGCTGCGGATGCCGCTGCGTTCATCGGCATTGCGGGCCGGGAAGGCGTAGGCGTCCACCGCTTGCCAATCGATGACCGCATTGTCGATGGCCCAGTCCGGGACGGGCCAGTCTTCGGCCCAGGCGGGGACGATGGCCAAGGCGAAGAGCGCGAGCAGGGTCTTGAGCATGGGCTTGCCTGCAAAGGGCTGCGCGGCAGCCCCATTATCAGAGGATCACCCAGCCTCTCAGCCTTTCATGACAGTCCTGCAGCCGCCCAGGCCTTGGCCAGGCGTTTTTCCCGCGCCGCAGCGGCCAATGCCAGCACGCCCTGGTCGCGTTGCCACAGCTGCGACCACTGCTCCGGGCCTGCCGCCAACGCCTGGTCGATGGCCCAGCGCAGCGCCTGGAACTGCTCGAACAAACCGCCCAGCAGCAGATGGCAACCCACGCTGTCGGCGCACTGCCGGCTCCCTTCGGCGCAGCCCGCCAACAGCCCCAGCAAACGCAGGCGCAGGTCCTGCGGCCATCCGCACTCCTGGCCAACCCCATACAGCCAGGCCGTCAAGGCCGCCAGCACGTACAGATCTTCCAGCGAGCGGAAGGGTTTGACGTAGGCATCCCAGCCATCGCCCGCCAGCAACTCGCAGCCGGCTTGCTGCAAGCGCAGCCGCCCGTGGCCCACTTCAGGCATCAGCGGCAGGGTCGGCAGCGCCTCCAGTGTCACCCCAGGCTCGCCAGGGTAGACCACCGCCAGGTTCAACCGCGGCCCCTGCCCCGGCCCTTCGCTGCGCGCCGCCACCAGCAGCCATTCGGCATCCAGCCCGGCGGTGACGAAATCCTTGCTGCCAGTCAGGCGCAGCCCTTCCAGGCGGGTGTTCATGTCGGCCGGGCGCACGCTGCGCCGCTCGGTGGCGCACAGCGCGCCGAGGCTGGCCGGGGCGCTGGGCCAGAGCACACGCAAGGCCGCCTGGTAGCCGATGAGAAAGGCCAGGCCAGGGGTGGCCATGGCGCGGCCACCGAGCACCGCCAGCTCGAACGGCGAAACCGGCCCCAGGTGCGCGAGCTGCGCGCCGTAAGTCTCGCCCAGGGTGCCGGCCAGCGGCTGGCGCAGAGGGTCGTTGAGTCGTTGCAACCAAGCCATCGCATGCTCCTTGTGGGCCTTCAGGGGCTGTCACGCAAGCATCACCAAAGGTTCACAGCCGTGACACCGCGCCTACCTAGGCTGACTTTGCACAACAAAGCCGACCGGCCGCAACCCTTCATGGCTGGCTTATGGAGACTCGCAATGACTCGGATCGCTCGCCCTGGCGACAACAGCACTGAACGCCGTCTGCAAGCCGAACGCCTGGTTGGAGCAGCCGCCCTGCAGGAAGCACAGGCGCTGCGCTACAAGGTGTTCAGCGCGGAATTCAAGGCCAAGCTCAAAGGCGCCGAACAGGGCCTGGACATGGACGACTACGACGTACATTGCCGCCACATCGGCGTGCGCGACCTGAGCACCGGCGAACTGGTGGCCACCACCCGCCTGCTCGACCACCAGGCCGCCAGCAGCCTGGGGCGCTTCTACAGCGAAGAAGAATTCAGCCTGCACGGCCTGGTGCACCTGCAAGGCCCGATCCTGGAACTGGGGCGCACCTGCGTCGCCGCCGACTACCGCAACGGCGGCACCATCGCCGTGCTCTGGGGCGAGCTGGCCGAGGTCCTCAACGAAGGCCGCTACAGCTACCTGATGGGCTGCGCCAGCATCCCGATGCAGGACGGCGGCGTGCAGGCCCACGCCATCATGCAACGCCTGCGTGACCGCTACCTGTGCACCGAACACCTGCGCGCCGAGCCGAAAAACCCGCTGCCGAGCCTGGCACTGCCCAGCAACGTCATCGCCGAAATGCCGCCGCTGCTCAAGGCCTACATGCGCCTGGGCGCGAAGATCTGCGGCGAGCCGTGCTGGGATGAGGATTTCCAGGTGGCCGACGTGTTCATCCTGCTCAAGCGCGACGACCTCTGCCCGCGCTACGCCCGCCACTTCAAGGCGGCCGTCTGATGCCCAGGCTGCGGGTGCTCGCCCGCCTGTCGCGGCTGCTGCTGGTGTTGCTGCTGGGCATGCTCATGGCCAGCGTCATTGCCCTGGGCGAACGCCTGGGGTTCAAGGCGTCCCTTGAGCGCCGCCAACGCTGGGCCTGCCTGTTCATGAAACGCCTGGTGGCCGCCCTGCCCTTCGATGTGCGGGTGGTGGGCGAGCTGCCGAAGCGGCCGATGCTGTGGGTCAGCAACCATGTGTCGTGGGCCGACATCCCCCTGCTTGGCATGCTGCTGCCGTTGTCGTTCCTGTCCAAGGCCGAAGTGCGCCAGTGGCCGCTGGCCGGCTGGCTGGCGGAAAAGGCCGGCACGCTGTTCATACGCCGCGGCGGTGGCGACGGCCAGCGCCTGCGCGAGCAGATCGGGGCACAGCTGGGCCAGGCGCGGCCGCTGCTGATCTTCCCTGAAGGCACCACCACTGACGGGCGCCAGTTGCGTACCTTCCACGGGCGCTTGCTGGCCGGTGCCATCGACCGGGGTGTGGCCGTGCAGCCGGTGGCCATCCAGTACCTGCGCAACGGTGAGGCGGACCCGATCGCGCCGTTCATTGGCGACGATGACCTGGTTTCGCACCTGATGCGGCTGTTTGCGGCGCCTCGGGGTGAGGTGTGCATTGAGTTGCTGGCGCCGATCAGCAGTATCGGCAAAGAGCGGGCGGCGTTGGCGTTTCAGGCGCAGCAGGCCATTCACATGGCGTTGTTCGGGGTCGAGGATGTCGAAGTGGCGCCGCGCCGGCAGGCGCGGGCTGCTTGATGGTGCTTGGCTGCACTGGCCTCATCGCCGGCAAGCCGGCTCCCACAGGGACCTTCACAGGTTTCGGTATGATGTGGGAGCCGGCTTGCCGGCGATGAGGCCAAAGGATCAGCGCTCGGATACCCGCCCCGCCGCCGCAAACACCTGCAACTGCGGATAGAACTCGCGAAAATCCGCCAGCAACGGCTCGTACAACCGCTCCAGCTCCCCCATCACTCCGCTCATCCCCTCCGGCCGCGACAAGCGCCGGGCAATCCCGTTGAACACCTGCTCCAGGGTGTCGAAATCGCCATACGCCCCCAGCCAGTCATCCGCCGCCATGAACGGCGCAATCCGCGCCAGCCGCCCCGGCAACTCAGGCTCTGCCAGCAGCACCCGGTAGAAGTCACCGGTGAACTGAGCCAGCGGCTGCTCGGCGTAATCGCCCCAATGCCGCGCCAGGCAATGGTCAAAAAACACATCCAGAACGATCCCGGCAAAGCGTCGCCGCTCCCTGGGAAAGCGCGCGAGCGCGGCCAGTACCAGGGGGTGCCGGTCGGTGTAGCTGTCGATGTGCCGGTGCAGCCGAATCGCCGCTTCAAGCTCAGGCGCAAAGCGCCCTTCCAGCGAGCCTTTGACGAAGTCGCCATACAGGCTGCCAAGCAGTTGTTGCGGCGCGGGGCCGCCCAGGTGCAGGTGTGCGAGGTAGTTCATGCCCGCAGTCTAGCACCGGCAACGCCAATATCGTTATAACGCGATATAGCGATTCGCGCTCAGATCAGAGCCTATCGGTATTTCAATATCGCGAAATACCGATTTATATTTCGACCCATCGCGATATACCGGTACAACACGAGTGACAACCATGCCCCTCGATCTCGACGAAATCATCAAAGCCCTGGCCCACCCGGTGCGGCGCGAAATCCTGCACTGGCTGAAAGACCCGGCCACGCAGTTTCCCGACCAGCACCACAGCACCGAACAGGGCGTGTGTGCCGGGCAGATCGATCAGCGCTGCGGCTTGTCGCAGTCGACCGTTTCCGCCCACCTGGCAACCTTGCAACGGGCTGGCCTGATCAGCAGCCAGAAGGTCGGCCAATGGCACTTCTTCAAACGTAACGAAACCACTATCCAGGCATTTCTCGAACAACTGCGCCAAGCACTCTGACAAGGCAGGTAACTTTCATGACCACGCTTTTCGATCCGATCACGCTGGGCGACGTGCAACTGCCCAACCGCATCATCATGGCGCCGCTGACCCGCTGCCGCGCCGACGAGGGCCGGGTGCCCAACGCGCTGATGGCCGAGTACTACGTGCAGCGCGCCAGCGCCGGGCTGATCCTCAGCGAAGCGACCTCGGTGTCGCCCATGGGTGTCGGCTACCCGGACACGCCCGGTATCTGGAACGACCAGCAGGTACGCGGCTGGAATAACGTGACCAAGGCCGTGCACGCCGCTGGCGGGCGCATCTTCCTGCAGCTGTGGCACGTTGGCCGCATCTCCCACCCCAGCTACCTGAACGGCGAATTGCCGGTGGCACCCAGTGCTATCCAGCCCAAGGGCCATGTCAGCCTGGTGCGCCCGATCACCGAGTACCCCACCCCACGTGCGCTGGAAACCGAAGAGATCGCCGACATCGTCGAGGCCTACCGCAGCGGCGCCGAAAACGCCAAGGCGGCGGGCTTTGACGGCGTGGAGATTCATGGCGCCAACGGCTACCTGCTCGACCAGTTCCTGCAGAGCAGCACCAACCAGCGCAACGACCGTTACGGTGGCTCGCTGGAAAACCGCGCGCGGCTGCTGCTGGAAGTGACCGATGCGGCCATCGAGGTGTGGGGTGCCGGGCGTGTGGGCGTGCACTTGGCGCCGCGTGCCGACTCGCATGACATGGGCGACGCCGACCGCGCCGAGACCTTCACCTACGTGGCGCGGGAGCTGGGCAAGCGTGGCATCGCCTTCATTTGCTCGCGGGAAAAGGAAGCCGATGACAGCATTGGCCCGCTGATCAAGCAGGCGTTCGGCGGCCCGTACATCGTCAACGAGCGGTTCGACAAGGCCAGTGCCAATGCGGCGTTGGCCAGTGGCCGGGCCGATGCGGTGGCGTTTGGCGTGCCGTTCATTGCCAACCCGGACCTGCCGGCGCGGCTGGCGGCCGATGCGCCGTTGAACCAGGCGCATCCGGAGACGTTCTATGGGAAGGGGCCGGTGGGGTACATCGATTATCCACGGCTGTAATCGCGAATGCGGGGGCCGCTTTGCGGCCCAATCGCCGGCAAGCCGGCTCCCACAATCGCTCAGCTGATCTCAATGGCGGGCATTGATCTGCTGTTGCAGGTTCTGGATCTGGCTCTGCAGGGTGTTCAGGTTGCGCGTGGTCTGCCCACGAAACGCATCGAACTCCTGCACCGATGCACCGCCCGAATTGGCAGCCGGCCGGTTGTCTGCCTGGCTTTTCAACACCAGCACATCCTGCTCCAGGCTCTCGATGGCGGCCTTCTGGTTACCCTGCTTCTTCAACGCCGCCACTTCATCGTTCAGGCTCTTGAGCTGGCCATCGAGCTTGCCGCCATCGACCTGCCCCGACTTCAATGCCGCCAGCTCGCCGTTCACCGCTTTCAATTGCGCCTGCAACTGCGTCTGCAGCTCGGTCACCACCTTCTGCTGTTCACGGGTATCGGCCAGCACCTGCTCCAGGCGCTTGCCCAAATCGCCCGTCTGCCCGGCCACGCCTTGCTGCTGGGCGCCCTGCTCGGCCAGGCTGGCCTGCAGCTGGCGAATTTGCAGTTTCAGCGCCTCGCTGCCGGTATTGACCGTCGACTCGCTGGCCTCGACCTTGCCGCTGATGGCCTGCAGGCGCCCGGCGGCTTCCTCGCTGATGCGCGCGAAGCTTTCCTGGGTGGCCACCAACTGCTGCTCCATCAACGAGATCTGCTGGAAGCTCCACCAGCCCAGCCCCGCCAGGGCGATGAACGAAGCCCCCAGCAGCGCCCACAACGGCGCCGTGCTGGCGGGCTTGGCGGCTTTCTGACGGCTGCGCGACACGTGCGCTGGCAGCAGTTCGTCGTCATCGGGGGTACCGGCCCGCAAGGTGGGCACATCGTCGAAATCGTCGTGGGCATCGTTACGCATAGGTGGGGTCAACCGCGGTAGTAGCAAAGAGGCATGAGTATAAACCGCTCGCGCGGCGCTCAGATGACCATCATCAACCGGCCAGGTTCACTGGCCGAGCGGCTGGTGCTTCCACCAGGCGCAGAATTCATCCAGCGCCGTCCACAGGCTGACCTTGGGCTGGTAGTCCAGGTACTGGCGGGCACGGCTGATGTCCAGGGTGAAATCGCGGCTCATCACCTGCATCCCCAGGCGCGACAGGGTTGGCTGCGGGCGCCCGGGCCAGAGCATGCAGGCGCCCTCGTTCAGCGCCGCCAGGCTGTAGGCCAGGCCGTAGGAGCGGTAACGGGTCACCTGGGGCAGGTGCATCTGGCGCATCACGTAGTTCACCACATCCCACAGCGGCAACGGGTGGCCGTTGCTGATGTTGTAGGCCTGGCCCAGGGCGCGGTCCTCGGCGAACAGGGCACTGAGCAACGCGTCGTTGAGGTTGTGCACGCTGGTGAAGTCGACCTTGTTCAGGCCGTTGCCGATGATCGAGACACGGCCCTTGCGCTGCATCTGCATCAAGCGCGGGAAGATGCTCGCATCGCCCGCCCCGGTGACGAAGCGCGGGCGCAGCGCCAGCACTTCCAGGCCGAATTCCTGGGCACCGAAGACCTTCTGCTCGGCCAGGTGCTTGGTCAGCGCATAGTGGTCGTGGAAGCGGCGCGGCACCTGGTCTTCGCGAATATCCAGGCGCGAGCGGCCGTTGAAATAGATCGACGGCGACGACAGGTGCACCAGGCGCCGCACATGCTCCTTCAGGCACCCCTCGACGACGTTTTCGGTGACCACCACATTGCCCTGGTGGAAGTCCTGGTAGCGCCCCCAGCTGCCCACCGCGCCCGCGCAGTGCACCACCGCCTCGACGCCCTGGCACAGGCGCCGGGCCAGTTCGGCATCGCCCAGGTCGCCGGGGATGAACTGCGCGCCGCGCTTGACCAGGTGCTCGACCCCCTCGGCGCGACGGCCGCTGACCCGCACGTCCAGGCCCTGCTCCAGGGCAAAGCGCGCAAAGCGCCCGCCAATGAAGCCGCTCGCGCCGGTGACCAGAATTCGCATGTATGACTCCGCCTTGATTTCAGATGCAACAGACGCCGACCGCGGCTACAAGGGCACCAGCCAATGCCGTGCCGTGTGCCGCAGGTGCTCGGTCAGTTGCGCGAGCAGTTGCCCGCCGTTGCGCCAATGATGCCAGTACAACGGCACGTCGATGGGAGTATCGGCGCAGATTTCCACCAGTTGCCCGTTCGCCAGCTGCTCGCGGGCCTGCAACTCGGGCACCAGGCCCCAGCCCAGGCCCGCCTCGGTCATGCGCAGGAAGCCTTCGGACGAGGGGCACAGGTGGTGCAAGAAACCGTCCTGTATCCCCAGCGACGCCAGGTAACGGTGCTGCAGGAAATCGTCCGGGCCATAGACGATGGCCG
Organism: Pseudomonas sp. UBA6315; assembly: GCF_002438125.1. NCBI lineage: Bacteria > Pseudomonadati > Pseudomonadota > Gammaproteobacteria > Pseudomonadales > Pseudomonadaceae > Pseudomonas > Pseudomonas sp. UBA6315. The sequence continues at coordinate 20,807 of NZ_DJTF01000075.1, read as the reverse complement.
GTGTACGCGCCAGGCGCTGCACCTCGAAGCCCCTGGGGAAGTAGCGCGCCATGAACCCTGGGCTTGCCAGCGCCCGATAGCGCATGGCCCCAAGCGGCAAGCTGCGTGCCCCGGCCACCGGCCGCTCGCTGCCGCACAGGCAGGCCGCCACATCGCCCGCGCGCATGCGCTTGAGGCCGACCTCCTGGTCTTCCACCACCAGGTCGGTCAACAAATGATGCTCGGCGCAGAACACGCCCACCGCACCGGCCCACCAGGTGGCCAGGCTGTCGGCGTTGAGGGCGATGCGCAGGCGCTCGGGCATGCCCTCCTCGTCCAGGGCCGGCACCTGGCGCTGCAGGTCGCGCTCCAGCAGGCGCACCTGCTGCACATGGTTGAGCAGCTGGCGGCCCACCTCGGTCGGGCTCGGCGGCGCGGCGCGCACCAGCACCGGTTGGCCGACCCGCGCTTCGAGCAGTTTGATGCGCTGCGAGATGGCCGATTGCGACAGCCCCAGCACCTGCGCGGCGCGCTCGAAACCGCCTTGCTCGATCACCGCCGCGAGGGCGGCGAGCAGCTTGTAGTCGAACATCGATTTTCCTAATGACGGATCAGCGTTATTTGTTTTTCTTATACAGCGCCGATCCGCACAATGGCCACATCTTCTTTGGAGTACCTGCCATGTGGCAAAGCTATTTGAACGGCATGTTGGTGGCCTTTGGCCTGATCATGGCCATCGGCGCGCAGAACGCCTTCGTCCTCGCCCAGAGCCTGCGGCGTGAACACCACCTGCCGGTGGCCTTGCTGTGCATCGTCTGCGATGCCCTGCTGGTGGCGGCCGGGGTATTCGGCCTGGCCACGGTGCTGGCGCACAACCCGACGCTGCTGGCCATCGCCCGCTGGGGCGGCGCGGTGTTCCTGATCTGGTACGGCGCCAAGGCGCTGCGCAGCGCCTGCTCCAAACAGAGCCTGCAGCACCAGCAAGGCCAGGGCGTGCGCTCGCGCCGCGCGGTGCTGCTCAGCGCCTTGGCGGTGACCCTGCTCAACCCCCACGTGTACCTGGACACGGTGCTGCTGATCGGCTCGCTCGGCGCCCAGCAGACCGTGCCTGGCGCCTACGTGGCCGGTGCCGCCAGTGCCTCGGCGCTGTGGTTCACCACCCTGGCGGTAGGTGCTGCGTGGCTGGCGCCATGGCTGGCCCGCCCGGCCACCTGGCGCATGCTCGACCTGATGGTGGCAGTGATGATGTTCGCCGTGGCGGCGCAGCTGATCTTCACCTGAGCTGCCACCCGTCGGCGTTCGCCAAGCGCTCTGGAACCTCTATTCCCTATCTTTGTTGCGTGGTTATGCGCCGGGGCTGGTGCTATGATCCAGCCCTTGCGTCGCAAAGAGTACAAACTCGCCGACGCACCTAGGGCCGCCCGTGATCGGCCTTGCGCAAACCGCGAACTAGACCTGAATCAGGAGATCCACCATGGCTTTTGAATTGCCGCCGCTGCCATACGCCCACGATGCTCTGCAGCCGCACATCTCCAAGGAAACCCTGGAGTATCACCACGACAAGCACCACAACACCTATGTCGTGAACCTGAACAACCTGGTCCCAGGCACCGAATTCGAAGGCAAGACCCTGGAAGAGATCGTCAAGACCTCTTCGGGCGGCATCTTCAACAACGCCGCTCAAGTCTGGAACCACACCTTCTACTGGAACTGCCTGGCGCCAAACGCCGGTGGCCAGCCGACCGGTGCCCTGGCTGACGCCATCAACGCTGCGTTCGGTTCCTTCGACAAGTTCAAGGAAGAGTTCACCAAGACTTCGGTTGGCACCTTCGGTTCCGGCTGGGGCTGGCTGGTGAAGAAAGCCGACGGTTCCCTGGCCCTGGCCAGCACCATCGGCGCCGGCTGCCCGCTGACCAGCGGCGACACCCCGCTGCTGACCTGCGACGTCTGGGAACACGCCTACTACATCGACTACCGCAACCTGCGTCCCAAGTACGTCGAGGCGTTCTGGAACCTGGTCAACTGGAAGTTCGTTGCCGAGCAGTTCGAAGGCAAAACCTTCAAGGCCTGATGCGTTCAGCCTTGATCGAAAAACCCGGCCTAGCGCCGGGTTTTTTTATGGCTTGGAAGTTGGCAGCGGCAGTTTGCCCAGCGCTCTTGCTCCCCCCGCATAGCACGCTAACATCAAACGTCTGGACATTCGCCACGGCGTTCTCAAGTTGCACGGTCAGGCAACCGATACACTGCTCAGGAGAGCCGCGCGGCCGATAGTGTATTGCCGACGTTGATGGCAAAATGATGCCACTGGCATGGATTAAGGAAACCCCATTGAAGCTGGAATTGCGCAACAGCTTGTCGGTCAAGTTGCTCAGGGTCGTGCTCCTTTCGGCGCTGGCGGTCGGTGTCGTGCTCAGTTGCGCGCAGATCGTCTACGACACCTACAAGACCCGCCAGGCCGTCAACAATGACGCCCAGCGCATCCTCGACATGTTCCGCGACCCCTCCACCCAGGCGGTGTACAGCCTCGACCGGGAAATGGGCATGCAGGTGATGGAAGGCCTGTTCCAGGACGAATCGGTACGCCAGGCCTCCATCGGCCACCCCAACGAAACCATGCTCGCGGAAAAATCACGCCCGCTGCAGGACATGTCCATGCGCTGGCTGACCGACCTGATCCTCGGCCAGGAACGCACCTACACCATCCAGCTGGTCGGCCGCGGCCCCTACAGCGAGTACTACGGCGACCTGAGCATCACCCTCGACACCGCCGCCTACGGTGAAGACTTCCTGGTCAACGCCATCATCATCTTCATCTCCGGCGTGCTGCGCGCCCTGGCCATGGGCCTGGTGCTGTACCTGGTGTACCACTGGCTGCTGACCAAACCGCTGTCCAAGATCATCGAGCACCTTACCCAGATCAACCCCGACCGCCCCAGCCAGCACCAGATCCCGCTGCTCAAGGGCCACGAGAAGAACGAGCTGGGTATCTGGGTCAATACCGCCAACCAGCTGCTGGCCTCGATCGAACGCAACACCCACCTGCGCCACGAGGCCGAGAACAGCCTGCAGCGCATGGCCCAGTACGACTTCCTCACCGGCCTGCCCAACCGCCAGCAACTGCAGGAGCAGCTCGACAAGATCCTCGCCGACGCCGGCCGCCTGCAGCACCGCGTGGCCGTGCTGTGCGTTGGCCTGGACGACTTCAAGGGCATCAACGAGCAGTTCAGCTACCAGGTGGGCGACCAGTTGCTGCTGGCCCTGGCCGACCGCCTGCGGGCCCACAGCGGCCGGCTGGGCGCCCTGGCACGGCTGGGCGGCGACCAGTTCGCGCTGGTGCAGGCCAACATCGAACAGCCCTACGAAGCGGCGGAGCTGGCGCAGAGCATCCTCGACGACCTCGAGGCGCCGTTCGGCCTCGACCACCAGCAGATCCGCCTGCGCGCCACCATCGGCATCACCCTGTTCCCCGAAGATGGCGACAGCACCGAGAAGCTGCTGCAAAAGGCCGAGCAGACCATGACCCTGGCCAAGGCGCGCTCGCGCAACCGCTACCAGTTCTACATCGCCAGCGTCGACAGCGAAATGCGCCGGCGTCGCGAGCTGGAAAAGGACCTGCGCGAGGCCTTGCCGCGCAACCAGCTGTACCTCGTCTACCAACCGCAGATCAGCTACCGCGACCATCGCGTGGTCGGGGTCGAGGCGCTGCTGCGCTGGCAGCACCCGGAGCTGGGCATGGTCCCGCCCGACCAGTTCATCCCGCTGGCCGAGCAGAACGGCAGCATCATCAGCATCGGCGAATGGGTGCTCGACCAGGCCTGCCGGCAGCTGCGCGAATGGCACGACCTGGGCTTCAGCGAACTGCGCATGGCGGTCAACCTGTCCACCGTGCAACTGCACCACAACGAGCTGCCACGGGTGGTCAACAACCTTTTGCAGGCCTACCGCCTGCCCACCCGCAGCCTGGAGCTGGAAGTGACCGAGACCGGCCTGATGGAAGACATCAGCACCGCCGCCCAGCACCTGTTGAGCCTGCGCCGCTCGGGGGCGATGATCGCCATCGACGACTTCGGCACCGGCTATTCGTCGCTGAGCTACCTCAAATCGCTGCCGCTGGACAAGATCAAGATCGACAAGAGCTTCGTCCAGTACCTGCTCGACGACGATGACGACGCCACCATCGTTCGCGCCATCATCCAGCTGGGCAAGAGCCTGGGCATGCAGGTGATCGCCGAGGGCGTGGAAACCGCCGAGCAGGAAAGCTACATCATCGCCCAGGGTTGCCACGAGGGTCAGGGCTACCACTACAGCAAGCCGCTGTCGGCGCGCGAGCTGACGCATTTTCTCAAGCAGGCGCAGCGCAACCAGGTGTCGGCGCTGTAACCCTGCCCTGCCGCTTACAAGCCATGACGCGCATTTACATGAATTGCGCGTCTGGCCCCTTTACAGCAAATGCAAATCTTTCGCATGATGTTGCGGTTTCGCGTGCCACGGCGCACGGCATAACCCTTGGTCCAACCACACGACGCAGGAAAACCAATAATGATTCGTATGCCTCTGGCTTCCGCCAGTCTGCTGGCCATCGCCATCGCCCTCGCCGGTTGCGGCGAAGGCAAGGATGACAAGGCCGCCGCCCCGCAAGCTCAGGCACCTGCTGCCGCCAGCACCGCCGCCGCGGCGCCTGGGGCTGTCGACGAAGCGGCCGGCAAGGCCGTGGTCAAGCATTACACCGACATGGTCTACGCCGTGTACAGCGACTCGCTGAGCACCGCCAAGACCCTGCAGAGCGCCGTCGACGCCTTCCTCGCCAAGCCCAACGACGACACCCTCAAAGCCGCCAAGGCTGCCTGGGCCGCCGCACGCGTACCGTACCTGCAGAGCGAGGCGTTCCGCTTCGGCAACACCATCATCGACGACTGGGAAGGCCAGGTGAACGCCTGGCCCCTGGACGAAGGCCTGATCGACTACGTCGACCAGAGCTACGAGCACGCCCTGGGCAACCCGGCTGCCAGCGCCAACATCATCGCCAACACCGAGATCCAGGTCGGCGAAGAGAAGGTCGACGTCAAGGACATCACCCCGGAGAAACTGGCCAGCCTCAACGAGCTGGGCGGCTCCGAAGCCAACGTCGCCACCGGCTACCACGCCATCGAATTCCTGCTCTGGGGCCAGGACCTCAACGGCACCGGCCCAGGCGCGGGCAACCGCCCGGCGTCCGACTACCTCGAAGGCCAAGGCGCCACCGGCGGCCACAACGACCGTCGCCGCGCCTACCTGAAGGCGGTGACCGACCTGCTGGTCAAGGACCTCGAAGAGATGGTCGGCAACTGGGCACCGAACGTCGCCGACAACTACCGCGCCACCCTGGAAGCCGAGCCTGTGGCCGACGGCCTGCGCAAGATGCTGTTCGGCATGGGCAGCCTGTCGCTGGGCGAACTGGCCGGCGAGCGCATGAAAGTTTCGCTGGAAGCCAACTCGCCGGAAGACGAGCAGGACTGCTTCAGCGACAACACCCACTACTCGCACTTCTACGACGCCAAGGGCATCCGCAACGTCTACCTGGGCGAGTACACCCGTGTCGACGGCAGCAAGATGACCGGCCCGAGCCTGTCGTCGCTGGTGGCCAAGGCCGATCCTGCAACCGACGCTACCCTGAAGGCCGACCTGGAAAACACCGAGGCGAAGATCCAGGTGATCGTCGACCACGCCCTCAAGGGCGAGCACTACGACCAGCTGATCGCCGCCGACAACGCGGCCGGCAACCAGATCGTGCGCGACGCCATCGCTTCGCTGGTCAAGCAGACCGGTGCCATCGAGCAGGCGGCAGGCAAGCTGGGCATTGCCAACCTGAACCCGGATACCGCCGACCACGAATTCTGATTCGGGCGGTTGTGGTTGTGAAAGAGGCGGCCTTCGGGCCGCCTTTTTTCTGTGCCGGCCCCGCGAAAAGGCCGAAGAAGGCCATGAAAATGCTGGCATTTTCACAACCTTTTCACCCAGGTAATTGCAAATTGCTCTTATTCAAATATCGCCAGCCTGCTAAGCTTGCACGCCGGTTTTTCGTCCACGCCCAGGATTTTGCATGTCCTCGTCGCTGTCCCGACTTTCCCCCTTGCTGCTGACCCTCGCCCTCGCCGCCTGTGACGACGCACCGCGTTTCACCCAGGCCGAGCCCGGCGAAGCGTTGTCCGGTGGCCAGGCGACCGTGCAGCGCAGCGACCGCAATGCCTTTTCCCTGCCCTCGGCCAATCTGTCGCCCGAGCGGCGCCTGGACTTCGCCGTGGGCAACAGTTTCTTTCGCAGCCCTTGGGTGATCGCGCCCTCCACCACCACCGCGCGCGACGGCCTCGGCCCGCTGTTCAACACCAACGCCTGCCAGAACTGCCACGTGCGTGATGGCCGCGGCCACCCGCCAGAACCTGGCGACAGCAACGCGGTGTCGATGCTGGTGCGCCTGTCGATCCCTGACCAGCCGTACCTGGCCAAGGAAATCGAGCGCCTGGGCGTGGTCCCCGAGCCGGTCTACGGCACCCAGCTGCAAGACATGGCCATCCCAGGCGTTGCGCCCGAGGGCAAGGTGCGGGTGACCTACACCACGCGAACCGTGGCCTTCAAGGATGGCCACCCGGTCGAACTGCGCCACCCGACCTTGCAGATCACCCAGCTCGGCTACGGCCCGATGCACCCCGACACCCGTTTCTCGGCCCGCGTGGCGCCGCCGATGATCGGCCTGGGCCTGCTCGAAGCCATCCCCGAAGCCGACATCCTGGCCAACGAAGACCCCGATGACCGCAACCGCGACGGCATTCGTGGCCGCGCCAACCGCGTGTGGGACGACGCCCAGGGCAAGACCGTGGTCGGCCGCTTCGGCTGGAAGGCCGGGCAGCCCAACGTCAACCAGCAGAACGTGCACGCCTTTGCCGGCGACATGGGCCTGACCAGCACCCTGCAACCCAAGGACGACTGCACCCCGGCCCAGGCCGCCTGCCTGGCGGCGCCCAACGGCGACGGAGCAGGTGACGAAAAGGAAGTCAGCGACAACATCCTGCGCCTGGTCACCTTCTACACCCGCAACCTCGGCGTGCCGGCCCGGCGCGATGTGGGTGCGCCGCAGGTGCTGGCGGGCAAGAACCTGTTCTTCCAGGCCGGCTGCCAGGGCTGCCACACCCCGCAGTTCACCACCGCCCGCGATGCCGCCGAGCCCGAGCTGGCCGGGCAGGTGATCCGCCCCTACAGCGACCTGCTGCTGCACGACATGGGCCCGGGCCTGGCCGACGAGCGCACCGAATTCGCCGCCAACGGCCAGGACTGGCGCACGCCACCGCTGTGGGGCATCGGCCTGACCCAGGCGGTCAGTGGCCACACCCAGTATCTGCATGACGGCCGCGCCCGCGACCTGCTCGAAGCCGTGCTCTGGCACGGCGGCGAAGCCCAGGCGGCGCGCGACCATGTATTGACCTTCAATGCCGAGCAGCGCGCCGCGCTGCTGGCGTTCCTGAACTCACTTTAAAACGCGCAAGGAGCCGGGCATGTTCCGACCCAAACTGTTGTTCACCAGCCTCGCCGCACTCGCTCTCGGTGCCTGCTCGCCCCAGGACCCGCAGGCCGTGACTTCCGCCGCCATCGCCAAGCAGGTGATCCTGCCAACCTACAGCCGCTGGGTCGAGGCCGACCGCCAGCTGGCCAGCAGCGCCCTGGCCTACTGCGAAGGCAAGGCCAGCCTGGAAACCGCGCGCGCCGACTTCCTCAACGCCCAGAAAGCCTGGGCCGAGCTGCAGCCCTTGCTGGTCGGCCCGCTGGCCGAAGGCAACCGCGCCTGGCAAGTGCAGTTCTGGCCCGACAAGAAGAACCTGGTCGGCCGCCAGGTCGAGCAGCTGGTCAATGGCGACAAGCCGGTCGACGCCGCCGCCCTGGGCAAGGCCAGCGTGGTCGTGCGCGGCCTCTCGGCCTACGAGTACATCCTCTTCGACAGCAAGCCGGACATCGCCACCGCCGAGCAGAAGGCCCGCTACTGCCCGCTGCTGGTGGCCATCGGTGAGCACCAGAAGGCACTGGCCGAAGACATCCTCAAGAGCTGGAACAGCACCGACGGCATGCTCTCGCAGATGACCAAGTTCCCCAACCAGCGCTACGCCGATTCCCACGAAGCGATCGCCGACTTGCTGCGTGCCCAGGTCACCGCCCTGGACACCCTGAAGAAGAAACTCGGCGCGCCGATGGGCCGCCAGAGCAAGGGCATCCCGCAGCCGCTGCAGGCCGAAGCCTGGCGCAGCCACTCCTCGCTCAAGAGCCTGGAAGCCAGCCTCAAGGCCGCCCAGGCGGTCTGGGTCGGCGTCGACAACCAGGGCCTGCGCGGCCTGCTGGGCAGCGATCAGAAAGCCCTGGCGCAAAAAATCGACGACGCCTACGCTAGCGCCCTCAAGCTGTTGGCCGACAACCAGAAGTCGCTGGGCGAGCTGCTGGCCGACGACGCCGGGCAACAGAGCCTGAACCAGATCTACGACGCGCTGAACACCGTGCACCGCCTGCATGAAGGCGACCTGGCCAAGGCGCTGAACATCCAACTGGGCTTCAATGCCAACGACGGTGACTGACCATGCTGCGACGCCAGGCAATCAAACTCGGTAGCGTATTGCTCAGCGCCCTGACCCTGGGTGGCTGGAGCCTGTTTCGCAACAAAGGCAGCGAACCCCTGCTGCTGTCGGCGCGTGACGATGGCGACGGCAAGCATTACGCGGTCGGGTTCCGCCTGGACGGCAGCCAGGTGTTCAGCACCCAGGTGGCCCAGCGTTGCCATGCCATCATCAACCACCCGAGCCTGCCTATCGCCCTGTTCGTCGCACGCCGCCCCGGTACCGAAAGCTACCTGGTCGACCTGCGTGACGGGCGCCTGCTGCAGACCATCACCTCGCAGCCGAACCGGCACTTCTATGGCCATGCGGTGATCCACAGCGGCGGTGAATGGCTGTACGCCACCGAGAACGACACCACCGACCCTGGCCGGGGCGTATTGGGCGTGTACCGCTTCGAGGGCGAGCGCCTGGTGCACACCGGCGAGATCCCGACCCACGGCATCGGCCCCCACGAAGTGGCCTGGCTGCCCGACGGCGAAACCCTGGTGGTGGCCAATGGTGGCATCCGCACCGAGGCCGAAAGCCGGGTCGAGATGAACCTTGACGCCATGCAGCCAAGCCTGGTGCTGATGCAGCGCGACGGCACCCTGCTGAGCAAGGAAACCCTGGCCCAGCAGATGAACAGCGTGCGCCACCTGGCGGTGGGCAGCGACGGTACCGTGGTGGCCTGCCAGCAGTTCATGGGCGATGCCGACGAAACCGCCGAGCTGCTGGCGATCAAGCGCCCGGGCGAGCCGTTCAAGGCCTTCCCGGTGGCGGAGCGGCAACTGCAGTCGATGGCCCAGTACACCGCCAGCGTGGCCCTGCACAGCGACCTGCGCCTGGTGGCGCTGACCGCACCGCGGGCCAACCGGCTGTTCATCTGGGACTTGGACAGCGGCGCGGTGAAGCTCGATGCACCGATGCCGGACTGCGCCGGCGTGGGCGCGGTGAAGGATGGTTTCGTGGTCACTTCCGGGCAGGGGCGCTGCCGCTTCTATGATTGCCGCAAGGCCGAATTGATCGGGCAACCGATGAACCTGCCTTCCGGGTTCTGGGACAACCACCTGCACCTGGCCTGACCTTCTGGCTGGCTGAACCAGCCCTATCGCCGGCAAGCCGGCTCCCACAGAAGATCGTGGAGTTCACTGTGGGAGCCGGCTTGCCGGCGATAGCGCCCTTACAGCCAATACATCTCCCATCCTGGCAAAAACAGTCAATACTTCCCCCATCCACACGTGGGCAGGATCGCCCGTTGTCGTGCCACCACGAATAACAATCACGTATCCAAGGAACCGGACTTATGCTGCGCCGCCGCATGCTCATCATGTTGGCCGTCGTCGTGCTGATCGTGCTGGCCCTGGGGGGCTACAAGGCATTCTCGATCTACCAGCAGATCCAGATGTTCAGCGCCCCGAGGCCACCCATCACCGTGGCTGCGGCCCTGGCTGAAGAACGCCAGTGGCAGGAACGCCTGCCCGCCGTCGGCAGCCTCAAGGCCCTGCAGGGCGTCGAGCTGAGCCTGGAGGTCGAAGGGATCGTCAAGTCGTTGCACTTCGACTCCGGGCAGAAGGTCAAGGCCGGGCAGTTGCTGCTGCAGCTCAACGACGACCAGGAAAGCGCTTTGCTCGGCACCGCCCAGGCCGACCTGGGCCTGGCCAAGGTCGACTTCGGCAGGGGCAGCCAGCTGGTCGGCGACTCGGCCATCTCACGCGGCGAGTACGACCGCCTCACCGCCCAGTACCGGCGCAACCAGGCCGTGGTCGACCAGCTCAAGGCATCGAAGACCAAGAAGAGCATCAGCGCCCCGTTCAGCGGCACCATCGGCATCCGCCAGGTGGATGTCGGCGACTACCTGGCGGCCGGCGCGGTGATCGCCACCTTGCAGGACCTGTCCAGCCTGTATGTCGATTTCAACGTACCGGAGCAGGCCCTGCCGCAGCTGAGCCTTGGCCAGCAGGTGCAAGTGCAGGTGGCCGCGTATCCGGGCCAGACCTTTGCCGCCAGCCTCAGCGCGATCAACCCCAAGGTCGAGGAAAGCACCCGCAACCTGCTGGTCCGCGCGACCATGGCCAACCCCGACGGCAAGCTGCTGCCGGGCATGTTCGCCAACCTGCTGGTGCTGCTGCCCGACCCGCGCCCGCAAGTGGTGGTGCCGGAAAGCGCCATCACCTACACCCTGTATGGCAACTCGGTGTATGTCGCCACGCCCAAGCAGGACAAGGACGGCAAAGCGCTGCAGGACGACCAGGGCCACGCCCAGCTCATTGCCGAACAACGCACCGTGCAGACCGGCGAGCGCCGCGATGGCGTGGTGGTGGTCAGCAAGGGGCTCAAGGCCGGCGAGCAGGTGGTGACCGCCGGGCAGCTCAAACTCACCCCCGGCGCGGCCATCCGCATCGGCCAGGACAATGCGCTCAAGCCCCAGCAGGGCTCCCCGCGCGCGGACTGACCAGGAGGCAGGCATGGCATTCACCGACCCGTTCATCCGCCGCCCGGTGCTGGCCAGCGTGGTCAGCCTGCTGATCCTGCTGCTGGGCTTCCAGGCCTGGAGCAAGCTGCAGATCCGCCAATACCCGCAGATGGAAAACGCCCTGATCACGGTGACCACCGCCTACCCCGGGGCCAACGCCGAAACCATCCAGGGCTACATTACCCAGCCGCTGCAACAGAGCCTGGCCAGCGCCGAAGGCATCGACTACATGACCTCGGTGAGCCGGCAGAACTTCTCGATCATTTCCATCTATGCGCGGATCGGCGCCGACAGCGACCGGCTGTTCACCGAGCTCTTGGCCAAGGCCAACGAGGTGCGCAACCAGCTGCCGCAAGATTCCGAGGACCCGGTGCTGAGCAAGGAAGCCGCCGACGCCTCGGCGCTGATGTACATCAGCTTCTACAGCAAGGAAATGAGCAACCCGCAGATCACCGACTACCTGTCCCGGGTGATCCAGCCCAAGCTGGCCACCCTGCCCGGCATGGCCGAGGCAGAGATCCTCGGCAACCAGGTGTTCGCCATGCGCATCTGGATCGACCCGGTGAAGCTCGCAGGCTTTGGCCTGTCGGCCACAGACGTGACCAGCGCCGTGCGCCGCTACAACTTCCTTTCCGCAGCCGGTGAGGTGAAAGGCGAGTACGTGGTCACCAGCATCAATGCCAGCACCGAGCTCAAGTCGGCCGAGGCCTTTGCCGCCCTGCCGGTCAAGACCACCGGCGACAGCCGGGTGCTGCTGGGCGATGTGGCACGGGTCGAGATGGGCGCCGAGAACTACGACACGGTCAGCTCGTTCGACGGCATCCCGTCGGTCTATATCGGCATCAAGGCCACCCCTGCCGCCAACCCGCTGGAGGTGATCAAGGAGGTGCGGCGGATCATGCCGGAGCTCCAGAGCCAGCTGCCGTCGGCGCTGAAGGTGTCGATCGCCTACGACGCCACGCTGTTCATCCAGGCCTCGATCGATGAGGTGATCAAGACCCTGGGCGAGGCGGTGCTGATCGTCATCGTGGTGGTGTTCCTGTTCCTTGGCGCGCTGCGCTCGGTGCTGATCCCGGTGGTGACCATTCCGCTGTCGATGATCGGCGTGCTGTTCTTCATGCAGATGATGGGCTATTCGCTGAACCTGCTGACACTGCTGGCGATGGTGCTGGCGATCGGCCTGGTGGTGGACGATGCCATCGTCGTGGTGGAGAACATCCACCGGCACATGGAAGAAGGCAAATCGCCGTTCGACGCCGCCCTTGAAGGCGCCCGGGAAATCGCCATGCCGGTGGTGTCGATGACCATCACCCTGGCGGCGGTGTACGCGCCGATCGGTTTTCTCACCGGGCTCACCGGCGCATTGTTCAAGGAATTCGCCCTGACCCTGGCCGGCGCGGTGGTAATCTCGGGCATCGTTGCCCTGACCTTGTCGCCGATGATGTGCGCCCTGCTGCTACGCCGGGAGCAGAACCCCAGCGGCCTGGCCCACCGCCTCGACCAGCTGTTCGAGCGCCTGAAGGTGCGTTACCAGCGCATCCTCCACGCCACCCTGGACATCCGCCCGGTGGTGCTGGTGTTCGCGGTGATCATCCTGTGCCTGATCCCGCTGCTGCTCAAGTTCACCCAGAACGAACTGGCGCCGAACGAGGACCAGGGGGTGATCTTCATGATGAGCAGCTCACCGCAGCCGGCCAACCTCGACTACCTCAACGCCTACACCGACCAGTTCACGCCGCTGTTCAAGGCCTTCCCCGAGTATTACTCGTCGTTCCAGATCAACGGCTTCAATGGCGTACAAAGCGGTATCGGCGGCTTTTTGCTCAAGCCCTGGAACGAGCGTGACCGCACGCAGATGGAGCTGCTGCCGCAGGTGCAAGCCAAGCTGGAGGAAATTGGCGGGCTGCAGATCTTCGGCTTCAACCTGCCGTCGCTACCCGGTACGGGCGAGGGCCTGCCGTTCCAGTTCGTGATCAACACCGCCGGCGACTACCCGGCCCTGCTGGAAGTGGCCCAGCGGGTCAAGGAGCGTGCCCAGGCCTCGGGCAAGTTCGCCTTCCTCGACATCGACCTGGCCTTCGACAAGCCCGAGGTGGTGGTCGACATCGACCGCGCCAAGGCCGCGCAGATGGGCGTGTCCATGGACACCCTGGGCTCAACCCTGGCGACCTTGCTGGGTGAGGCCGAGATCAACCGCTTCACCCTCGAAGGGCGCAGCTACAAGGTGATTGCCCAGGTCGAGCGGCCCTACCGCGACAGCGCCGGCTGGCTCAACAGCTACTACGTCAAGAACGACCAGGGCCAGTTGCTGGCGCTGTCGACGCTGATCAGCCTCAGCGAGCGCGCCCGCCCGCGCCAGCTCAACCAGTTCCAGCAGCTCAACTCGGCGATCATCCAGGGCGTGCCGATGGTCAGCATCGGCGAAGCGCTGCAGACCGTGACCGATATCGCCCGCGAGGAAGCGCCGGAGGGCTTTTCGTTCGATTACGCCGGGGCCGCGCGCCAATATGTGCAGGAAGGCAGTGCGCTGTGGGTGACCTTCGGCCTGGCGCTGGCGATCATCTTCCTGGTGCTGGCCGCGCAGTTCGAAAGCTTCCGCGACCCGCTGGTGATCCTGGTAACGGTGCCGCTGTCGATTTGCGGGGCGCTGTTGCCGTTGTTCCTGGGCATTTCCAGCATGAACATCTACACCCAGGTGGGGTTGGTGACGCTGATCGGCCTGATCAGCAAGCACGGCATCCTCATCGTCGAGTTCGCCAACCAGTTGCGCGAGGAAAAAGGCCTGGGCGTGCGCGAGGCCATCGAGGAAGCGGCGGCCATTCGCCTGCGGCCGGTGCTGATGACCACCGCGGCGATGGTGTTTGGCATGGTGCCGCTGATTCTGGCGACGGGTGCGGGGGCGGTGAGCCGGTTTGATATCGGTACGGTGATCGCGACCGGGATGTCGATCGGGACCTTGTTCACCTTGTTCGTGTTGCCGTGCATCTACACGCTGTTGGCGCACAAGGCGGTGGCCAGGGAGACTGTCGCCAGCTGATCTGGCCCTATCGCCGGCAAGCCGGCTCCCACACTGGAGGCTCATGCTGAACCTGTGGGAGCCGGCTTGCCGGCGCTAGGGCCACCACCAATACAAAGGCCCCGCAATAGCGGGGCCTCGGTTTGCTCGAGCCAGGCTCAGCCGAACGGCCGCAACCCTTGGTGCAGGCCGAACAGGAACAGCAGCAGGTCCTCGTCCGCACGGGCCTGCGCATGCGCCTGCTTGACGACCCGTGGCACTGCGCACTGGTCCGCCATGTCGGCCTTGCTGAATACCACTGGCCGTGGCTCTTCCCAGGCAGCTACCGCCGCCGTGGTCACAGCCAACCCAGCCACCAGGAATAAAGCTCGAGCGATTTCTAGTTTCATTGCCCTAACCCTTTGACAGCGCTGCCAAACGCCATCTGGTAAAAATAGAGCAGCGATTGCCATTCCGCGTCATTGAGCGACGAATGGCGGCGCAGCTGGCGAAGGTCATTACCCGCCGCGCGCTGACAACTGATGCGCCGGCGGCATTTTTCAAGATCGAGCAAGGCAACCTCGACCCGGGCCTGTTCACCCTCGCCGATCACCTTGATGAACACGTGCTTGCCATATAGGCAACCATGCTGCCAATGCCCCAGGTGCATGCGCGCCAGGTTGTCGGCCAGATCCTTGAGCATGCGCTCGTGCACCACCTGCGGGTAACGTTCGCGGGCGCCTTCGGCGTGCCAGGTGTCGAGTTCGACGAAACCGTCCAGCGCCTCGCTGACCAGCAGCGCACGCCATTGCTTGTCGGCATCACGCTCGGCGCCACAAAAGACGATGCGCGGCACCCGCACGCCCAGCTGTTCGCAGCTGGTCAGCGCATCGAGTTCGCGCAGCACGGTCGGCCGGCCGAACGGGTGCAGCAGGCTGCGGTAGATATGCCCGACCTGACGCTTGGCATACAGCAGCTTGCCATTGCCATCGTCGAGCCGTTGCACGCCACTTTCGCCGCCGCGCCGCTGGTTGGGCTCCTCGACCCATTCGCCCTGCTGGCGCCAGTAATAATCGAACCGTGACTCGTCACGCTGGGCTACAGCCATCAAACACTACCCCTTACGTAATACATAAACCCGCCACATGGCATAGAACGGCAGGAAGTCGAGGCGTTCCTGGATCCTGAAGCCGGCGGCCTTGAATTCTTCTTCAACTGTCTCTGCCGGTAACACAAAATGGTTCTGGTAACTGTCCGGCTCGGCCCTGGCGCTGCGCCGCTGCTCGAGCTTCTTGCGCCGCCAAGCCTTGAAGTTACCATCGACCCACAATGACAGGATTACGCTGTCGCGGCTAACCCTTTGGAATTCCGAAAGAATTGTCTTGCGGTGGGCCGCTTCGCCAATGTGGTGGAACAGCCGCATGCAGAAAATGCTGTCGACCGAGTTGTCGGGCAGGTCGATGGCAAATGCCGATGTCTGCAAAGGCCGTACCCGAGCCACCACTTCCGGCGGTTGAGCGGCACAGGCTGTCTCGATCATCGCCTCGGAGTTGTCGGCGCCGATGATCACCCGGTTCGGCTTTTCGGCCAACAGCGGCCAGAAGCGGCCAGCACCGCAAGGCAGGTCAAGCACCAACCCCGGCTCTCCCGCCAGCGCCAGGGCACGGCGCGCCAGTTGCTCGTCGCGGCTGTGCGACAGGCGACGGGCCAGGCCATCCTGGTGCTTGAGGAAGTACTCCTGAGCATGTTGCTGGTCGTACTTCTCGGAAAATTCGAGTTTGATCGGGCTACGCATTGGGCATCTCCTGGCTCCATTGCGCTTACCTTAAGTAGCCAAGCGTGGGCAACAGGTTATGCCAATGTGAAAAAAATGTTATCGGCCGAGCGAAATGTTTCAGCTCATTTCTAAAGCGCCGTGGGGTCGATTTTCTCCGAACTCTGGCTGAGGTCGACCTGGAAGCGGCAGCCATGGGGCGCCGTCGAAGTCAGCGTGACGCGCCAGCCCTGGTCATCGCAAATACGTTGCACCAACGAAAGGCCCAGGCCCAGGCCCTCGCCACGCCGCTCATCACCGCGCACGAAGGGTTGGAACATGGCTTCGCGCTGCTCCTCGGGGATACCCACACCGCTGTCTTCCACCGTGAAGCCCGTGGGTTGCAGGCTCAGCCGGATGTAGCCGCCGTCGGTGTAGTGCGCGGCGTTGCGCAGCAGGTTACCCATCACCGATTGCAGGAAGGTGGCGTTGTACAACAAGGGGCCGGCACTGACCCGGCCGTCGTAATACAGGGTCAGGCCCTTCTGCTCGATGGTGTCGCGCCAGACGCCGATCAGGTCGTCGGCCACCTCGCGCAGGTTGGCCTGGGACGCCACCGCGCCCTGGTCGCGCTGGGCACGGGCAAGCATCAGGAAGGTCTTGACCAGCTCGCGCATTTCTTCGGTGGCCCGGGCAATGCGCTCTACCTGGCTGCGCGCACGGGTATCCAGGCCTGGGTTTTCCATCAGCAGTTCGCACGAGGTGGCCAGCACCATCAGCGGCGTGCGCAATTCGTGGCTGACGTCGCTGGTGAACAGCCGTTCGCGGGTCAGGGCATCGCGCAGGCGGCCGAGGGTATCGTCGAAAGCCACGGCCAGCTGGCCGACTTCGTCCGCCGCGTAATCCGGCGCCAGCGGCGGCGCCAGGCCGAGCAGCTGGTCGCGGTGACGCACCTGGCGGGCCAGGCGGATGACCGGCGCCATCACCCGACGGGCCAGCAGCCAACCCAGCACCACGGCCAGCACCAGGCTCAGCACGAAGCCCACCACGACCACGGCGAACAGCACCCGCTCGCGTTCTTCGAAATCGCTCTGGTCCTGCAGCAGCACGTAGCGCCGGCCATCCACGATCTCGACCATGGCGTGGTAGGACAGCTGGTCGCGGAACACTTCATGAAAGCCGACATCGAGGTGGCGCAGGTCTTTGGGCAGCTCGAAGTCGTCACGCCCACCGCTGAAGTAGAACAGCTGGTCGGGCCGCGGCCGATGGCTCCAGTCGCTGACGCTGTCCATGCGCAACAGGCGTTGCAGGTCACCGCCCAGCACCGAGGAGATCAAGCGCTCCTCCACCAGGTGCACGGTGGCGACGATGCCGAAGGCGAAGGCCCCTGCCACCAAAGCGCTCATCAGCGCAAAGGCGATGATGATGCGCTGTGCAAGGCTTTGCTTAAACTCCATCGCGACCCTCGGCGAGGCGATAGCCGACGCCATGGACGGTATGCAGCAGCGGTTTTTCGAACGGTTTGTCGATCACCTGGCGCAGCTGGTGCACATGGCTGCGCAGGCTGTCGCTGTCTGGGCAGTCGTCGCCCCACAGGGCTTCTTCCAGCACTTCGCGGCGCAGCACGTGCGGGCTCTTCTGCATCAGCACGGCCAGGAGCTTCAGGCCCACCGGGTTGAGCTTGAGCAGGCGGCCCTGGCGGGTCACCTCGAGGGTGTCGAGGTCGTAGCTCAGGTCGGCGACCTGCAGGGTCCGGCGGCCGCCGCCCTGGGCACGGCGCAGCACCGCTTCGATGCGCGCGGCCAGCTCCGAAAGCGCGAATGGCTTGAGCAGGTAGTCGTCGGCACCGGAGCGGAAGCCCTGCAGGCGGTCGTCGAGCTGGTCGCGGGCGGTGAGCATGATCACCGGGGTGTCGCGACGGGCGTCTTCGCGCAGGCGCTTGCACAGGGTATAGCCATCGATGCCGGGCAGCATGATGTCGAGCACGATCAGGTCGTAGTGCTCGGTGGCGGCCAGGTGCAGGCCGGACAGGCCGTCCTGGGCGCAGTCGACCGTGTAGCCTTTCATGCCCAGGTAATCGGCCAGGTTGGCGAGGATATCGCGGTTGTCTTCAACCAAAAGAATGCGCATCGGGTTCTCCTGTGCGGCGCTTCGCGGGGTGCGCGGCAGGCGCAGCTTAAGGCCATCGCCCGCACTGTGCCACCCCCAAGGCAAATTCAGCGAAGTTGACAGTTTTTTCACTGATCCTTCACGGACACAGGATAGCGGGCACTCGACAATGCCCGGTCTTTTTCGCGTGCTGGAGTCGTCATGCAACCTCCCCTTCGTCCTCGTCCGATCAACTACTGGCTGTACCTTGGTATTCCGTTGGCCACGGCAGTGGCCTTGATCCTGCTCGAACTGACCTCGGTCGACATGGACGTGGCCAACTTGTTCTTCGATCGAACGGCCGGCGAGTTCATCGGCCGCCACAGTTATTTGCTGGAAAACATCCTGCACGATCGCGTCAAGGAAGTGGTGATCCTGCTTGGCCTGCTGTCAGTGGCCGCGTTCGCTTCGAGCTTCTACTGGAAACGCCTGTACGGCTGGCGCCGCGAGCTGGGTTGCCTGGTGCTGGCGCTGGGCCTGTCCACCGCGTTTGTCACGCCGCTGAAAAAGGTTACCCAGGTGCAGTGCCCGTGGAGCCTGACCCAGTTCGGCGGCAAGGAAACCTACAGCAAGCTGCTGGAACCGCGCCCAGCCACCAACAAGCCTGGCATGTGCTGGCCAGGTGGGCATGCGGCAACCGGCTTCTGCCTGTTCGGGCTGTTCTTCATGTTGCGTGACCGCCGGCCGCGCCTGGCACGGGTGGCGTTCGTCGTGGCCCTGGTGGCCGGTTCGGTGCTGTCGGTCAGCAGGATGATGCAGGGCGCGCACTTTCTTTCGCACAACATCTGGACGGCGGTGTTCTGCTGGCTGATCGGTTTGGGGTCGTACTACCTGATTCTCTACCGACGCAGCGTGGTGCAAGTACCTGTAGCCGAGCGCAGTGTGGCCTGAGCCTTATCTGCAGCAACGAAAAAGCCCCGGCTCTTGCGAGCCGGGGCTTTTTCTTGGTGCAGGGGGTAAGGCTGGCTTACATCATGCCGCCCATGCCACCCATGCCGCCCATGTCTGGCATGCCGCCAGCTGGCTTGTCTTCCGGCAGGTCAGCAACCATGGCTTCGGTGGTGATCATCAGACCGCCGATCGAAGCAGCTGCTTGCAGGGCCGAACGGGTGACCTTGGCTGGGTCGAGGATACCCATCTGGATCATGTCGCCGTATTCGCCGGTAGCAGCGTTGTAGCCGTAGTTGCCCGAACCCTGCTTGACCTTGTCGGCCACAACGCTTGGCTCGTCGCCGGCGTTGGCAGTGATCTGGCGCAGCGGCGCTTCAACGGCACGACGCAGCAGAGCGATACCGACGTTCTGGTCTTCGTTGTCGCCCTTGAGGTCGACAATGGCAGCCAGGGCGCGAACCAGGGCAACACCACCGCCAGGCACCACGCCTTCTTCGACGGCTGCACGGGTAGCGTGCAGGGCGTCTTCGACGCGGGCTTTCTTCTCTTTCATTTCAACTTCGGTGCCAGCACCGACCTTGATCACGGCAACACCGCCAGCCAGCTTGGCCAGACGCTCTTGCAGCTTCTCGCGGTCGTAGTCCGAGGTTGTGTCTTCGACCTGGGCACGGATCTGCTTGACGCGTGCTTCGATGTCGCTCACGGAGCCAGCGCCGTCGATGATGGTGGTGTTTTCCTTGGACAGGATCACGCGCTTGGCGTTACCCAGGTGCTCCAGGGTGGTGGTTTCCAGGGACAGGCCGATTTCTTCGGAGATCAGCACGCCACCGGTCAGGGCAGCGATGTCCTGCAGCATGGCCTTGCGGCGGTCGCCGAAGCCAGGAGCCTTGACCGCGGCAACCTTGACGATGCCACGCATGTTGTTGACCACCAGGGTAGCCAGCGCTTCGCCTTCGACGTCCTCGGCAACGATCAGCAGCGGACGGCCGGCCTTGGCAACGGCTTCCAGCACTGGCAGCAGTTCGCGGATGTTCGAGATCTTCTTGTCGACCAGCAGCAGCAGCGGGCCTTCGAGCTCGGCAACCATGGTGTCCGGCTTGTTCACGAAGTAAGGCGACAGGTAGCCACGGTCGAACTGCATGCCTTCAACGACCGACAGTTCGTTTTCCAGGCCCGAGCCTTCTTCAACGGTGATCACGCCTTCTTTACCGACTTTTTCCATGGCTTCGGCGATGATTTCACCGATGGAGTTGTCGGAGTTGGCGGAGATGGTGCCAACCTGAGCGATGGCCTTGGAGTCGGCGCATGGCTTGGACAGGTTCTTCAGCTCGGCGACGACGGCAGCAGTGGCCTTGTCGATGCCGCGCTTGAGGTCCATCGGGTTCATGCCGGCAGCGACGGCTTTCAGGCCTTCGTTGACGATGGCCTGAGCCAGGACGGTAGCGGTGGTGGTGCCGTCACCGGCAGCGTCGTTGGCCTTGGAAGCGACTTCCTTGACCAGCTGGGCGCCCATGTTCTCGAAGGCGTCTTTGAGCTCGATCTCTTTGGCGACGGAAACGCCGTCCTTGGTGATGGTCGGCGCGCCGAAGCTCTTGGCCAGAACCACGTTACGGCCTTTCGGGCCCAGGGTCGCCTTTACCGCGTCAGCCAGAACGTTGACACCAACCAGCATTTTCTTACGGGCGGAATCGCCGAATTTTACGTCTTTAGCAGCCATGATCGTTTAATCCTTGAATTGCTTTGGAGTAACGGGAAGTCGGAGAAATCAGCCTTCGATAACGGCGAGGATTTCGTTCTCGGCCATGACCAGCAGGTCTTCGCCATCGACTTTCACGGTGTTGCTGCCCGAGTAAGGGCCGAAAACCACTTTGTCACCCACTTTGACGGCCAGCGCACGTACTTCGCCGTTGTCCAGGATGCGACCGGTGCCGACGGCGACGACTTCGCCGCGGTTTGGTT
>NZ_DJTF01000041.1:0-7512 GCF_002438125.1 Pseudomonas sp. UBA6315 | reverse complement strand
GCAATCGAGCGCGGCGGTCAAGGTCATCACCGTGCGTACCCCCGGCTTCGCCGCCGTTGCCGCGGAAGGTGGCTCCGCGGCCGTCGAAGCGGTAGCTGCCGCGCACAACACCGGTATCTCCGCCTTCGTCGGCGAAGAACTGGCCAAGTCCGACCGCCCTGAGCTGACCGCTGCCAAGATCGTCGTTTCCGGCGGCCGTGGCATGGGCAACGGTGACAACTTCAAGCACCTGTACAGCCTGGCCGACAAGCTCGGCGCTGCCGTGGGTGCCTCGCGCGCCGCGGTCGATGCAGGCTTCGTGCCCAACGACATGCAGGTCGGCCAGACCGGCAAGATCGTTGCGCCACAGCTGTACATCGCCGTCGGTATCTCCGGCGCGATCCAGCACCTGGCCGGCATGAAGGACTCCAAGGTGATCGTTGCGATCAACAAGGACGAAGAAGCGCCGATCTTCCAGGTGGCTGACTACGGCCTGGTCGCTGACCTGTTCGAAGCGGTGCCAGAGCTGGAAAAGCTGGTCTGATCCGGCTGCTTCACTTATAAAGAAGCCCGGCCCTCCTACTGAGGGCCGGGCTTCTTTTTGCCGGGCAAGGAGTGAGGGATGGCGTTTCGCGAAGCGGGCAGGGTGCTGGTATGCGTGGTGGCGATGCTCTCGCCGCTGGCCATGGCGGCGGGCAAGTGCGAGCGCCTGGTGGCGACCGGCAGCCCGGATGCACCGCCCTATTCCTGGCAGGACCCGAAAGACCCGAAGCACCTGATCGGCGCCAACGTCGACCTGCTCGGGCAGGTGGCTGGCGAACTGGGCGTGAAGGTGGAAGTGCTCAATGCCGGCAGGCGCGACCAGGCGCTGGAGGAAGTGCGCAGCGGGCGCATCGACCTGCTGCTCGACACGCCCATGCAGGTGGAGCAGCTGACCGCGCTGGATTACATCCACCCACCGTTGCAGCTCAACGAATACCTGGTGTGGACGCGCCATGACGCGACGCTGGAGTACCAAGGCCCGGCGGACCTCGCCAAATACCGCGGCAGCCTGTCGGAGCGCGCCCGCCTGACCCCGGCCTTCAGCGCCTTCGCCAAGGCCCAGCTCAAGCTGGAGCCGGCGCAGAACCTGACCCAGGCCTTCCAGAAGCTGGTGCTGGGGCAGGTCGATTATGTGCTCGCCGGGCGCTACTCGGGCATGGCCATGACCCAGAGCCTGGGCATGAGCAGCCACCTGGTGGCCCGTGGCCTGCCGGTGGACCGCCCCGGCCTGTACCTGGCCATTTCGCACAACTCGGCCTGCAATGACGCCTGGTTGCGTGGGCAACTGGCGAAAAAGCTGACAGAATTGCCGATCTCCGGTGCGTCCGAAGCCGTGCTGCAACGCAATGTCGAGCGCTGGAAAGCGCAGATGCAAGTGCAGGCGGACGCCCCCAAACAGTAGGAAGAGTGCGTGAGAACCCAATCACTGATCCTTGCCGTGGCTGTGCTCGGCCTGGCTGGCTGCGCCAATGACCCGGCGCCCAATGAGCAGATGCGTATTTCCGAGCAGGCGCTGGAACAGGCCAAGGCGGTCGGTGCCACCGACCAGGTCGCGGCGATGAAGCTGGCTGAAGGCAAGTTCGCCCGGGCCAAGACCAACATGCTCACCGAAGACTATCGTGACGCCCGCATGCGTGCCGAACAGGCCGAGCTGGATGCGCGCCTGGCCGAGGCGCAGGTGCTGAACCAGAAGAGCGACGAGCAGCTCGACTTGCTGCAGCAGCGGGTCAAGCGCCTGCGCAAGCAACTGGAGGTGCAGCCATGATGCGCGGCAGACCAATGGCGGCGCTGGCCTTGCTGGCGCTGGTGGCAGGCTTGCAGGGGTGTGCCAGCCAGCGCAGCTCTGCGGCACTAGACGATGCCACGGCAGCGTTCCAGAAGGTCAAGGACGATTCCGATGTGCTGCGCAGTGCGCCACGTGACGTGATCCGTGCCGGCGAGTCGCTGGCGCGGGCCGAACGCCTGTCCAGCTACATCGGCACCGGCAGTGACGTGCGCCATTACGCCTACCTGAGCGAGCGCTACAGCGAGATCGCCAGCGAGCATGCCAAGCTGGCGCTGAACCAGGAGCGCCTGGCCAAGCTCGACCTCGAACGCCAGCGCCTGCAGTTGGCATTGCGCGAGGCCAAGCTGGCCAGCGTGCAGCAGCAGGGCAAGTGGGTCGAAACGCAGATTGCCGCGCTGGCCTCGGAGCAGGCTGACCGTGGCCTGGTGATGACCTTGGGCGATGTGCTGTTCGACACCGGCCGTGCCGACCTGAAGAATTCGGCCAGCCGCACGGTGTTGAAGCTGGTGCAGTTCCTTCAGCTCAACCCGCGTCGCGTGGTGCGCATCGAGGGTTATACCGACAGCACCGGTGCGCCGGAGGACAACCTCAAGCTGTCGCGCGACCGCGCCCAGGCAGTGGCCGACATGTTGGTCGACCTGGGTATCGATGAGAAGCGCCTGCAGGTCGAGGGCTATGGCGACCAGTATCCGATCGAGGCCAATGCCTCGGAGCGGGGCAGGGCGCAGAACCGCCGGGTGGAAATCGTCTTCTCCGACGAGAAGGGCAAGCTCGCACCGGCGCGCTGATCGCGGCGGCCTCTCGCCGGCAAGCCGACTCCCACAGGTCCATGGCAGATGCTGAAACTGTGGGAGCCGGCTTGCCGGCGATGAGGTTCACAGGTGCCACGTAACTGTAATGTCGACTATTCTGCAATCTGTCCCAGTACACTTTGCAACTGTTACGGTATTCTCTACCGCCAGTGAGTCGCACAAGAACAACGAGCCGCCCGCCATGACCAACCTGCTGCTGTACCAGCGTATCGCCCAGCAACTGGCCGATGACATCCGCCGTGGTGTCTACCAGCCAGGCGAGCGGGTGCCGTCCGTTCGCAAGATGAGCGCCCAGCTCAATGTCAGCCATGCCACGGTGCTGCAGGCCTATGCCAATCTCGAAGACCAGGGCCTGATTCGCGCCCGGCCGCAGTCGGGCTACTACGTTCACCAGACCCCGGCTCTGACCGCGCAGACCCCGGACATCGCCCGGGTCGAGCGGCCTGGCCTGGTCACTCGGGCCAGCATCATCCAGCAGGTACTGACCGAGGCGCGCCGCGACGGCGTGTTCCCCTTCGGTGCTGCCGTGCCTCATGTCGACTACCTGCCGGTGCGGGCCCTGCATCAGCAGATCGCCAAGGTCACCCGCTTTCACAGCCCGCGCGCCTTCAGCTACATGTTCAGCCCGGGGTTCGAACCGCTGCGCCGGCAGATCGCCATCCGCATGCGCGATGCCGGTGTGCTGGTGGACCCGCGCGAGGTGATCGTCACCCATGGGTGTGTCGATGCCTTGCAGATGTCGCTGCGGGTGCTGACCCGCCCGGGCGACCTGATCGCGGCGGAGTCGCCCACCTATTACGGCCTGTTGCAGCTGGCGGACTTGCTGGGGCTGAAGGTCATCGAAATTCCCAGTGACCCGTCCACCGGCATCAGCCTGGAAGCCTTGCAGCTGGCGGCCAACCAGTGGTCGATCAAGGCGCTGGTGCTGACCACGCGCCTGAGCAATCCTTTGGGCGGCACCGTCCCCGAAGAGCGGCAGAAACAACTGCTGCGCCTGGCGTCGGACTTCGACATCCAGATCGTCGAAGACGACATCTATGGCGAACTGATGTTCGAGCAGGGCAAGACCAAGGCGCTCAAGGCGTTCGACCGGCTCGACCGGGTCATCTACTGCTCGAGTTTTTCCAAGACCTTGTCACCGGGTGTGCGGGTCGGCTGGATGGTGGCGGGGCGCTATCAGGATGAGATCCAGCGGCTCCAGACCTTCACCACCCATTCGGCGTGCAGCGTGACGCAGATGGGCGTGGCCGCCTATTTGGAAAACGGCGGTTACGACCGCCACCTGCGCTACATTCGCCAGGAATATCGCAAGAACCTCAGTGCCTACCAGTTGGCGGTGCAGCAGCACTTCCCCGAAGGTACGCAGATGACCCGGCCCACGGGCGGTTTCATCCTGTGGGTGAGCCTGCCGGGGCGGGTCAATACCCAGGAGTTGCACGTGCGCGCACTGGAGCAGGGGATCAGCATTGCGCCGGGGCTGATCTTCAGCAATACCGAGCAGTTCAACCACTGCATACGCCTTAATTGCGGGATTCCGTGGAACAAGGAAGCCGAGCGGGCGGTGATCACCCTGGGCTTGCTGGCCCAGCAATTGTGCCGCGAGTCGGCGACCCCACTTTTGTAAGGCTTGCCAGGGACGGGCGGAACGTAGAGCATAGGCACTTTGCCAGCCTGTCCGCCGATGTCCATGAAACTGTTGCGTAGCCTTGCCCTGATCGTTTGCCTCGTGCCCCTGTACCTGCCTGCTGGAGTGGCCGAGGCTGCGCAGCCTGCCGTGCAGGCGCAGGACAAGGCGGCAAAGCCTGCGCCCAAGCAGCCTGCCAAGCCGGCCAAGCCGGCCAAAAGCAAGGCCAAGCCGGTGCACAAACCCGTCAGCAAGGCGGTGCGCCAGCCATTGCCCAAGGCCAAGCTGGACCTCAGCCTGCCCGCCGACATGGTCAACGAGCTCGAGCCCAACGTCGGCAGCACGCCGCCAAGGCGCAAACCTTTGCTGCCGGCGATGTTCACCGAAAAGCCGGAAACCGACGACAGCCCGTTCCAGCTCAACGGCCGCCTGATCAGCAACGAAATGCAGCTGCAGTTGCGCAACGACAGCCGCCGCGATGTGGAAGGCGCGGCCATCGAATTCCAGTTCCGCCAATAGCCGGGCCCAACTGACTGCCGGGTCACGGCAGATTTCATCGGGTCAGCAATTTCAAACGCATGTTTGAGCGGTTACTATCCAGGGACGTTCGTCCCGTCTTGCTCCAGGGAGTCCTGTTTTCATGAAGTGTCGCGAGGGTTGCGGTGCCTGCTGCATCGCCCCGTCCATCAGCTCGGCGATGCCGCGCATGCCTGAGGGCAAGCCGGCCGGTGAGCGCTGCCTGCACCTGACTGTCGACAACCTCTGCGACTTGTTCGGCAAGCCCGAACGGCCAGCGGTGTGTGGCGGGTTCCAGGCGGATATCGAGGTGTGTGGCAGCGACCGTGAAGAGGCGATCAGGATTCTGGGTTGGTGGGAGCAGATGACGGCGGCGTGACAAGGCTGGATCTTCGACAACAAGGATAAAGATGATGAGATCGTTCAAGCGTATTGCACTGCTGTGTGGCATGGGTGTCCTGCTGGCGCCGGCCGCCTGGGCGGAAAACTGGCAAGTGGCCAAGGACGAGGACGGGATCAAGGTCTCCCTCAGCGAGGTGGCCGGCTCCAAGTACAAGGCCTACCGTGGTGTGACCCTGATCAAGGCCCCTCTGGCCAAGGTGCAGGCGTTGCAGGAAGACGTGGTCGGGGCCTGTGCCTGGATCCACGAGTGCGAGTCGCAGAAGCTGCTCAAGCACGAAGGCGACCAGAGCTGGACCTACACCCGCTTCAATACGCCATGGCCGGTGACGCCGCGGGACTCGGTGTTGCATGTCACCACGGTCAAGGATGCCGACGGCAGCCTGACCCGTAACCTGAAGGAAGAGCCGACCTATATCCCGGAAGAGAAGGGCTATGTGCGGGTGGCGAAAGTCGAAGGCTTCTGGAAGCTGGTGCCTAAGGGTGACAGCACCGAAGTGACCTACCAGGTGCACACCGAGCCAGGTGGCAGCGTGCCGGCGATGGTTGCCAACAAGTTCGTGGTCGATGCGCCGTTCAATACCCTGAAAGGGTTGCGCGAGCGGGCCGAGAAGAACTGAGGCCGCTACAGGCGAACGGCAATGAAAAAAGGCTGCCCGAGGGCAGCCTTTTTTGCGTTCGGCTCAGGGAGCTTACTTGCGGTCCTTCAGTTCGACGATGTCGCGCTGCAGCTCGCCGGTGTACAGCTGGCGCGGGCGGCCAATCTTGTACGGGCTGGAGAGCATTTCCTTCCAGTGCGAGATCCAGCCCACGGTACGTGCCAGGGCGAAGATCACGGTGAACATGCTGGTTGGAATGCCGATCGCCTTGAGGATGATCCCCGAGTAAAAGTCGACGTTCGGGTACAGCGAGCGCTCGATGAAGTACGGATCGGTCAGGGCGATCTCTTCCAGGCGCATGGCCAGTTCGAGCTGCGGGTCGTTCTTGATGCCCAGCTCGCCGAGCACTTCGTCGCAGGTCTTCTTCATCACGGTGGCGCGCGGGTCGCGGTTCTTGTACACGCGGTGACCGAAGCCCATCAGCTTGAACGGGTCGTTCTTGTCCTTGGCCTTGGCGATGTACTTGTCGATGTTCGAGACATCGCCAATTTCATCGAGCATGGTCAGCACGGCTTCGTTCGCACCGCCGTGGGCAGGGCCCCACAGTGCGGCGATACCGGCGGCGATACAGGCGAACGGGTTGGCACCCGAGGAGCCGGCCAGGCGCACGGTGGAAGTCGAGGCGTTTTGCTCATGGTCGGCGTGGAGGATGAAGATCTTGTCCATTGCCTTGGCCAACACCGGGCTGATCGGTTTGATCNNGTACGACAGGTCGTTGCGCGGGTACATCATCGGCTGGCCCATGGAGTACTTGTAAACCATCGCGGCCAGGGTCGGCATCTTGGCGACCAGGCGCACCGCGGAAATTTCGCGGTGTTGCGGGTTATTGATGTCCAGGGAGTCGTGGTAGAACGCCGACAGGGCGCCGACCACACCGCACATCACCGCCATCGGGTGAGCGTCGCGGCGGAAACCGTTGAAGAACGACTTCAGCTGCTCGTGAACCATGGTGTGGTTCTTCACGGTGCTGACGAACTGAGCCTTCTGCTCGGCATTGGGCAGTTCGCCGTTGAGCAGCAGGTAGCAGGTTTCCAGGTAGTCCGATTGCTCGGCGAGCTGTTCGATCGGGTAGCCGCGGTGCAGCAGCACGCCCTTGTCGCCGTCAATGTAGGTGATCTTCGACTCGCACGAGGCGGTCGCCATGAAACCGGGGTCGAAGGTGAAGTGACCAGTGGCCCCTAACCCGCGGACGTCGATTACATCAGGACCAACGGTGCCGGTTAAAATGGGCAGCTCGACGGGGGCAGCGCCCTCGATGACCAACTGCGCTTTTTTGTCAGCCATGTGGCCTCCTATTAATGCTTGAAATCATCAGACAGACCCCCCACGCAGGGCCCGCACCACTATAGAGAAGTAAATTCGAATGTCAATTTGCCTAAAGGCTGCTTGAAAGCGGGCTGCAGGCCTGATTTTTCACGAAATTCTCGCCCATTTACGCCTTTTGTTCGCTAAAGGCAATGCGCTATTTGGGCTACCCCCTTCCGTTGTCATAAGCAGCCTAACTGTCTATACTCGGCACCCGACTCCCTGGGGCTTGCAAGCCCGAACTGCTGGGGGTCGCCGTTCCCTGGGTGGTGGGTACCTGACCAGTACACTTACCAACAACTTTGCCCTGATTCGCTAGGGGCTCTTCAGTGTGAAAAAAGCCGTGAAAAGCCAACGACCTGTAAACCTAGACCTAAGGACCATCAAGCT
>NZ_DJTF01000076.1:0-90952 GCF_002438125.1 Pseudomonas sp. UBA6315 | reverse complement strand
TGAACAGCCGGTGGCGGCGGATTTCCAGCATGTGCTCGGCCTCGGCGATGTCGCGGGCGGTGTCGCCGCTGGCCAGGGTCCAGGCCACTTCCAGGCTGTCGCGCACGCGCCCGCCGAGCAGCTCGCTGACCGGCAGGCCCAGGCGCTTGCCCTGGGCGTCGAGCAGCGCGCTTTCGATGCCGGATTTGGCAAAGGTGTTGCCCTTGGCCAGCTTGTCGAGTTTGAGCATGGCGGCGTTGATATTGTCGGCCGGCAGGCCGATCAGCGCCGGGGCCAGGTGCGCGTCGATGTTGGCCTTGATGCCCTCGGGGCTCTCGTAGCCGTAGGCCAGGCCGCCGATGGTGGTGGCCTCGCCGAGGCCTTCGACGCCGTCGCTGCATGTGACGCGCAGGACCACCAGGGTCTGCTGCTGCATGGTGTGCATGGCCAGCTTGTGCGGGCGGATGGTCGGCAGGTCGACGATGATCGCGTCGATACGCTCGAGGGTCGGGCTTGTCATGCCATAGGCTCCAGTTCAGTCAGTAAGGGTCAGGCCGTCGCCGCCAGGGCCTGGCGTCGGCCGCTGGCCAGGTGCACGGCCATGGCCAGCGCGGCAATGGCGCCGGGGATGGCGAAGGCGATGAAGTTGAGTTGCAGCGGCAGGTTGATGCCCATCAGCGCCCCGCCGAGCAGCGGGCCGACGATGGCGCCATTGCGGCCGATGCCCGAGGCCCAGCCAAGGCCGGTGGAACGTACCGACAGGCCATAGAGCTGGGCGGCGCCGGCATACAGCAGGATCTGCGTGCCGATGGTGGTGGCGCCGGCGATGAAGATCAGCAGGTACAGCACCGGCATCGGGCTGTTGACGCCCAGCAGGCTGATCGACAACGCCGCCGCCAGGAAGAACGCGACCTTGACCTTTACCAGGTTGTAACGGTCACCCAGCCAGCCGCCGAGGATCGCCCCGGCCATGCCGCCGAAGTTCAGCGCAAGCAGGAACGACAGGCTCGAACCCAGGCTGTAGCCGGCGTTGGCCATCAGTTTCGGCAGCCACGAGCTGAGGGCGTAGACCATCAGCAGGCAGCAGAAGAACGCCAGCCACAGGGCCAGGGTGCGGGTGGCCAGGCCGTTGCGGAACAAGTCCACAACGGCGCTGAACTTGCCGGCCCTGTCGCGGGGCAAGCCCGCTCCCACAGTGAACTGCAGGGTGTCGCCGGGCTGAATGTCGCAGCTTGGGTCCAGGCGCTTGAGCAGCTTGCGCGCCTCGTCGCTGCGGCCCTGGCGCACCAGGAAGCCGATCGACTCGGGCAGGTAGTAAAGAATCACCGGCAACAGCAGCAGCGGGATGGCGGCGGCGAAGAACATCGACTCCCAGCCAAAGCGCGGCAGCATGAAGATGCCCACCCCGGCCGAGAGCATGCCGCCCAGCGAGTAGCCGCTGAACATGATCGCCACCAGTGTGCTGCGCAGGCGCTTGGGCGCGTATTCGTTCATCAGCGCCACGGCGTTGGGCATCAGGCCGCCGCAGCCCAGGCCTGCGATGAAGCGGTAGATGCCGAACTCGCTGGGGCTGCTGGCGAAGCCGTTGAGGATGGTGGCCCCGGAGAACAGGGCGAAACAGATGGCGATGCCTTTCTTGCGCCCGATGCGGTCGGCCAGGCTGCCGAAGGCCAGGGCGCCGAACATCATGCCGAACAGCGCATAGCTGCCCAGGGCACCGGCTTGCAGCGGGGTCAGGCCCCATTCTTTCATGATCACCGGCAGGACCACGCCGTAGATGAACAGGTCATAGCCGTCGAAGATCAGCAGCAGGCCGCACCAGGCCATGACCATCCAGTGGAAGGGGCTGAAGCGGGCATTGTCGATGATCGGGTGCACGTCGAGTGTTCGCATGGCATCGGTCTCTGTTGTTGTTTTTGTGGAGTAAAAGCGTGCCTGGGGGGCGTTCAGCCGAGGTCGCCGCCCCCTACCGGCAGGGTTACGCCGGTGATGTAGGAGGCGTCGTCGGAGGCCAGGAAGAGGATTGCGCCGACCTGTTCGTCGATGCTGCCGTAGCGGTGCATCAGGCTGCTGGCCAGGGTCTGGTCGACGATCTGCTGGTACCAGACCTTGTCCTGTTCGCTCTGCTCGGCGGCGTTGCGCGGCACCCGCCGCGGCGGCGCCTCGGTGCCGCCGGGGGCGGTGGCGTTGACGCGGATGCCGCGCCCGGCGGTTTCGAAGGCAAGGCAGGCGGTGAGCGCGTTGACGCCACCCTTGGCCGCGCCGTAGGGCACGCGGTTGACGCTGCGGGTGGCGATGGACGAGACGTTGACGATGGCGCCACTGCCGCGCTCGAGCATGTAGGGCAGCGCCGCGTGGCAGCACCACAGGGTGGGGAACAGCGAGCGACGCACTTCGGCTTCGATCTGCTCGACTTCGTAGTGCTCGAATGGCTTGGCCCAAATGGTGCCGCCGACGTTGTTGACCAGGATGTCGAGGCGGCCGAAGGTTTGCACCGCGGTGGCCATGACCTGGGCGCAGTCGCTGTGTTGTTCGAGGTCGGCGGTGAGGGTCAGCATGCCCTCCCCGGCCAGTTCGTGGACCAGTTCGGAACGGTCCACGGCGACCACTTGCGCGCCTTCGGCCTTGAGCCGCCAGCACACGCCACGGCCGATGCCCTGGGCGGCGCCGGTGACCAGGGCGACCTTGCCTTGGAATCTGTTGTTCATCTGTCGCTTCCTTAGCCTGATTGCAGGCTTGAACCTTGGGTTGCCTGTACTGGCCTCATCGCCGGCAAGCCGGCTCCCACAGGTTGTTCAGGCTTGGCAATTGAATGTGGGAGCCGGCTTGCCGGCGATCGAGGGCGCAGCCCTCGCCTGCTCAAGCCGCCGCGGCGAACTTTTCGTAGTAGAAGTTGGCCGGCGTAATCCCCTGCTCGCGGATGTACTGGCTGACCGCCTCGACCATCGGCGGTGGCCCGCACAGGTACACGTCGACATCGCCGCCATTGAGGTGGCGCGGCTCGATGTGCTGGGTCACGTAACCCTTGCGCGGGTACTCGCTTTCAGGGTTGGCCACGCAGGCGCTGTAGGTGAAGTTGGGAATGCGCGCGGCCAGAGCCTGCAGGCGGTCCAGTTCGACCAGGTCGAAGTCGTTGGTGACCCCGTAGATCAGGTGCAGCGGGTGCTCGCTGCCGTGCTCGGCGATCTTCTCGAGCATCGCCGTGAACGGCGCCAGGCCCGTGCCGCCGGCCAGCAGCAACAGCGGGCGCTGGATCGGGCGCAGGTAGAAGCTGCCCAGGGGCCCGGCCAGGCTCATGCTGTCGCCGGCCTTGGCCAGGCTGGTGAGAAAGCGGCTCATCAGCCCGCCAGGCACGTTGCGGATGAGGAAGCTGACCTCGCCGTCCTTCTGCAGCGAACTGAAGGAATAGGCCCGGCTCTGCTCGCTGCCCGGCACCTTGAGGTTGACGTACTGCCCCGGCAGGAACGCCAGCCGGCTCAGGGCTTCGCCCTTGATCGACAGGGCAATGGTGCTGGCCGACAGTTGGCGCACGTCGCTGATGGCCGCCTCGAAACTGGCCTGTTCGGTCTTGCACAGCTGCGAGGACGCCGGAATGCGCAGCACGCAGTCGCTTTCGGCGCGCATCTGGCAGGTCAGCACATAGCCGCCGGCGATTTCCTCCTCGCTCAGGGCGTCTTCGATGAAGTTGTCGCCCAGCGCATAGCGCCCGGATTCGGCCTTGCACTTGCAGGTGCCGCAGGCGCCGTCGCGGCAGTCCAGGGGGATGTTGATGCCTTGGCGGTAGGCGGCGTCGGCCACGGTTTCATGGCCGCTGGCCTCGATGAAGCGGGTGACCCCGTCTTCGAAATTAAGCGCGATCTGGAAGCTCATGTTGCACCTCGCGGGCGAAGCTGGCCGCGGCGCGCCCTTGGGGCACACCGAGCGGCTCGCGTTACCTGGGATTCAGATGTGGTAGATGTCGATGACCTGGCGCACGTAGTCGTTTTTCAGCACCACCTTCTTGGCCAGGATCAGCGGCTGCTCGCCGCGCAGGTCGAGGCTGTAGTAGCTGGTGCCGAAGTAGCTGTCGGTGGTCTTGTAGCGAAAGCTCAGGGTGTGCCAGTTGAAGCGCACCTGGCAGCGGCCCTCGCCCTGCTCGACGATTTCGATGTTGCTGATGTTGTGCGAGGTGCGGGTGTCCGGCACGGTGGCGCTGGAGCGCTCGGTCTTGATGCGGAACACGCGGTCCTCGAGGCCGCCGCGGTTGCCGTACCAGATCAGCGAGATCTCGCTTTGCGGGTCCTGGGTGAGGCGGTCGTCGTCGTCCCACGCCGGCATCCAGAACGTGGCGTCGCTGGCGTACAGCTCCAGCCACTGGTCCCACTGGGCGTCGTCCAGGTAGCGCGCTTCGCGGTAGAGGAAGTCGCGCACGGTGTCATGCAGGTTCATTGCACGGCCTCCACGGGGATCAGCCGCTGCTCGTCCTTGAGCGCCTGGATCATGGTGTCCTGCCAGTACTTGTGCTGCAGCACGAACAGGCCCTCGTCCTCGGTGCGCACGCCCGAGAGCAGCGGCTTGAGTTCGATCTCCTGCGCGGCTTCATCGGCGCCCTCGACCCAGTGCAGGGCACCGCGAGACATGTCGTTCCAGCCGGTACCGCCGCCATAGCCGGTCTGGCAGGAGCGGAACTCCTCCAGGTCGTCCGGGGTGGCCATGCCGCTGACATTGAAGAAGTCTTCGTACTGGCGGATGCGTTTGGCGCGGGCATCGGCGCTCTCGCCCCTGGGGGCGATGCAGTAGATGGTGATTTCGGTCTTGTTCACCGAAATCGGCCGGGCGATGCGGATCTGCGAGCTGAACTGGTCCATCAGGTAGACGTTGGGGTACAGGCACAGATTGCGCGAGTTCTCGAT
Organism: Pseudomonas sp. UBA6315; assembly: GCF_002438125.1. Classification (NCBI taxonomy): domain Bacteria; kingdom Pseudomonadati; phylum Pseudomonadota; class Gammaproteobacteria; order Pseudomonadales; family Pseudomonadaceae; genus Pseudomonas; species Pseudomonas sp. UBA6315. The sequence continues at coordinate 86,081 of NZ_DJTF01000076.1, read as the reverse complement.
CATCCAGTCGGCGCGGGCCTGGCCGAAATCGGCGGCGAGCTGGTCGCGGCGCTCGTAGGCGGGGCGGTCCTCGGGGTTGGCCCAGCGGGTCCAGAGCAGCAGGTGGCCGTGGTCGAAGGAGTAGAAGCCGCCGCCCTGCTTGGCCCAGGCGCCGGCGCTCATGGTCTTGATCTCGTCGCCCGCCTCGCGCTGCTTGCGCTGGTTCTGGGTGGCGGCGTAGTTCCAGTGCACGGAGCTGACGTGGTAGCCGTCGGCACCGTTCTCGGCGGTGAGCTTCCAGTTGCCTTCGTAGATGTACGAACTGGCGCCGCGCAGCACTTCCAGGCCTTCAGGGGACTGGTCGACGATCATGTCGATGATCTTCGCCGACTCGCCCAGGTGCTCGACCAGGGGTTTGACGTCGGCGTTCAGGCTGCCGAACAGAAAGCCCCGGTACGACTCGAAACGGGCCACCTTGGTCAGGTCGTGGGAGCCGTCGCAGTTGAAGCTTTCGGGGTAGCCGGCGTTGCTTGGGTCCTTGACCTTGAGCAGCTTGCCGCTGTTGTTGAAGGTCCAGCCATGGAATGGGCAGGTGTAGCTGGCACGGTTGCCGCGCTTGTGCCGGCAGAGCATGGCGCCGCGGTGGCTGCAGGCATTGAGGAAGGCATTGAGCTCACCGTCCTTGTTGCGCGCGATGAAGATCGGCTGGCGCCCCATGGTCAGGGTGAGGAAGTCGTTGTTCTCGGGGATCTGGCTTTCGTGGGCCAGGTAGATCCAGTTGCCCTCGAAGATGTGCTTCATCTCCAGGTCGAACAGGCGTGGGTCGGTGAACATCTCGCGCTTGCAGCGGTAGATGCCCTGTTCACGGTCGTCCTCGAGCATGGCATTGAGGTAGTCGAATCCCAGGGGCATGGCCAGGGTCTCCATTGTTATTGTTCAGACCGGCTCAGGTTAGGGCGCAGGGCCTGGCGGCAATATCCAATGGCTGCACAGTGCTATCCGTTTTCTGCAGGCCAAGGCACAAATGATCGGCGCCATAGCAATTTTCCATTGAACGCGGCGCACTACCTGCAGTAAGCTCGGGCTCATTCACTGGAGAGCAACATGCCGAAACACACCCGCAACCACGCCAACCACACCGGCCGCAGCCTGCGCCCTGTGCTGGCCGTTGCTGGCTGCAAGGCTGCTGTCGGCTTCTATTTTGGGTATTGGTTTAGCCACTAGGCGCCGATACTCACACGGCGCCCACCTTCGAGGGGCCGCCGAACATGAGAATACTCAACCCCCGGTCGGCTCCCCGACCGGGGGTTTTGCTTTTCAGGCCTTTGAAAAATTACCGATTCATCTTGAGGACAGATTCATGAACTACGCCACTTATTACTACGCAAGCACCTACGCCTGGCGATTTAGCCAATCCCGTTCGGGCCAGCCTGCCGCCTCCGATCGGTCCATCTCCGGTGGCAATGCTGCAGACAATCAATCAACGACTAGTCGAACACCTCGATAGGGCCGACCACGCGGGCCAGAACCCGCCGTCCGCCCAGGGAACCTACGCCATGCACGCTTCGAACCTCGCTCTGCCCCTGACCCAACCGCAGGCTGCCAACACCACCGTCAGCCAGCGCCTGCCCAGCCCGCACCTGCTCAAGCAGCAGATGCCGCTCTCGGGCGAACTCGCCCAGCAAGTCCACAGCCAGCGCCAGGCCATCCGCGCCGTCCTCGAAGGCCGCGACCCGCGCCTGTTGGTGATCGTCGGCCCGTGCTCGATCCACGACCCCCGCTCGGCCCTGGAATACGCCGACCGCCTGGCAGCCTTGAGCCGCGAAGTCGGCGACAAGCTGCTGCTGGTGATGCGCGCCTACGTGGAAAAACCACGCACCACGGTGGGCTGGAAAGGCCTGGCCTACGACCCGCACCTCGATGGCAGCGACGACATGCATGCCGGCATCGCCCTGTCTCGCGGTTTGATGCTGAACATGCTCGAACGCGGCCTGCCGATTGCCACCGAGCTGCTGCAGCCGATGGCTGCCGGCTACTTCGATGACCTGCTGGGCTGGGCCGCGATTGGCGCGCGCACCACCGAATCGCAGATCCACCGGGAAATGGTCAGCGGCCTGCAGCTTCCGGTCGGTTTCAAGAACGGCACCGACGGCGGCGTGGCCATCGCCTGCGACGCCATGCGCAGCGCCGCCGCACCGCACCGCCACTTCGGCATGGATGCCCAGGGCTACCCGGCCATCATCGAAAGCCTGGGCAACCCGGACACTCACCTGGTGCTGCGCGGCGGCCACAAAGGCCCGAACTACGATGCCAACAGCCTTGCCCAGGCCCGCCAAGGGCTGGCCAAGGCCGGTTTGCAGGCGCGGATCATGGTCGACTGCAGCCACGCCAACAGCGGCAAGGACCCGGCGCGCCAACCGGCGGTGTTCGAGGACGTGCTGGCCCAGCGCCTGGCCGGCGACCGCTCGATTGTCGGGGTGATGCTCGAAGGCCACCTGTTCGATGGCTGCCAGGCACTGGGCAAGGGCCCGCTGAAGTACGGCGTGTCGATCACCGACGGTTGCCTGGGCTGGACGGCGACCGAGGCCATGCTGCGCGATGCAGCCGCCCGCCTGTAGGAAATACGCGGCAAGCCTAGCGAGACATTTCCCGAGCAAGTGCGCTAGGCTTGGCCTTTTCACCCAAGGAGTAGTACCCCATGGCACGCGCCACTGCCCGCCACATCCTCGTCAGCTCTGAAGACAAGTGCAACGAACTCAAGGCCCAGATCGAAGCCGGTGCCGACTTCGCCGAAATCGCCAAGGCCAACTCCACCTGCCCGTCCAGCCGCCAAGGCGGTGACCTGGGCTCGTTCGGCCCGGGCCAGATGGTCAAGGAGTTCGACACCGTGGTCTTCAGCGCGCCGATCAACACCGTGCAAGGCCCGGTGAAGACCCAGTTCGGCTACCACCTGCTGGAAGTGACCAGCCGTCAGGACTGATCGGCTGACAGCGCCGATGGCCCCATCGCCGGCAAGCCGGCTCCCACACAAAGCGCGCGGTGCTCAAGGCCTGCACCTGACCTGTGGGAGCCGGCTTGCCGGCGATAGGGCCGTCAGGCTGGCGTGCATCGCGCTGTTGTGCGCAAGCTTCGCCGCCAACGGCGCCCCCACCCACGCCCTCACCGTCTACGGTGAAGCGCCCCGCTACAGCGAAAACTTCCGCCACTTCGACTACGTCAACCCCGATGCCCCCAAGGGCGGCCTGCTGCGCCGCTCGGCCATCGAGATTGGCCAGTTCGACCATATTCTGCCGTTCATCGACAAAGGCACCGGCGTCAGCGAGGTGGATGGCTGGCTGTACGCGCCGCTGGCCGTGCGTTCGTTCGATGAGCCCTACACCGTCTACGGCCTGATCGCCCGGCGCATGGAACGCGGCCCGCAAGATGCCTGGCTGCGCTTCGAGGTCGACCCGCGGGCGACCTTCGCCGATGGCAAGCCGGTGCGCGCCGAAGACGTGCGCTTCACCTTCGATAAGCTGATGGCCCAGGGCAGCCTCAAGTACCGCACCCAGTTCGCCGATGTCGCCGGGGTGGCCGTGGAGGACAGCCGCCACGTGCGCTTCGACCTGCGCCAACCCCATGGCCGCACTTTGGCCCTGGACCTGGCAAGCCTGCCGGTGCTGCCCGAACACGACTGGGCCACGCGCGACTTCGCCAACGGCGCCGGCTTCAGCAAACCGGTGGGCAGTGGCCCCTACCGTATCGGGCGCATCGACAACGGCCGCAGCATCACCTTCGAGCGCGACCCGGCCTGGTGGGCCAGGGACCTGCCGGCCAGCCGCGGCCGCTTCAACTTCGAGCACATCCGCATCGAGTACTTCGGCGACACTGAAGTGGCCCGCCAGGTGCTCAAGGGCGGCGGCTACGACTACAACCGCGAGTTCTCCGCCACCGCCTACACCCTTGGCTACAACGGCGCGCAGCTCGACGACGGGCGCCTGCAGCGCGCCCACCTGGGCCCGGCCAAGCCGCAGACCGCCCAGGGCTTCGTGTTCAACCTCGACCAGCCACAGTTCAAGGACCGCCGGGTGCGCCAGGCGCTGGCCATGCTCTGGGACTTCGAGTGGAGCAACCGGCAGATGATGCGCAACCTGTACATCCGCCAGCAGAGCGTGTTCTCCAACACGCCGCTGGCGGCCCGCGCGCTGCCAGACGACGAAGAGCTGAAACTGCTCGAACCGCTGCGCGGCCAGGTGCCCGACGAAGTGTTCGACCAGGTGTTCAGCGCCCCGGTGACCGACGGCTCCGGCATCATCCGCGCGCAACAGCTGCAGGCCCTGGCCCTGCTGCAGGAGGCGGGCTGGCACCCGGACGGCGACCGCCTGGTCAATGCCCAGGGCCAGCCACTGGCGTTCACCTTCCTCAATGGCCAGGCCGGCGTCGAGCGCCTGCTGCTGCCGTGGAAGCGCAACCTGGCGCAAATCGGCATCAGCCTGAACATCCGCAACGTCGACTCGGCCCAGTACATCAACCGGGTAATGGCCCGCGATTACGACATGATCGTCACCGGCTACCCGGTGACCCTGTCGCCCGGTGCGGAAATGTACAACTACTTCGGCTCCGCCGCCGCCCATGACCCAGGCTCGAACAACCTGATGGTGCTGCAGGACCCGGCCGTGGACCGCCTGGTCGATGGCCTGGTGCGGGCCAGCACCCAGGCCGACATGTTGCGCCACGCCCATGCCCTGGACCGGGTGCTGCAATGGAACTACTACTGGGTGCCCAACTACTACCCGCCCGGCAGCTCGACCGTGTGGTGGAACCGCTTCGGCCTGCCCAAGGTGCAGGCCGCTTACGACGAAGGGCTCGACAGCTGGTGGGAAATCAGCCCTGAGGCGCTGACCAACGCGCAAATGGCCGAGCGCCAGAAGGCTAAGCCATGACCGCCTACATCCTGCGCCGCCTGCTGCTGATCATCCCCACTTTGCTGGCGATCCTGCTGGTCAATTTCGCCATCGTCCAGGCCGCACCCGGCGGCCCGGTGGAGCAGGCGGTGGCGCGCCTGCAGGGGCTCGGCGGCGCAGCCCCGGGCGCCCGCGCCGAGGTGGTGCACGGCGAATCCCGCGCCACCCGGGGCCTGGACCCGAAGCTGATCGACGAGATCAAGCGCCAGTACGGCTTCGACAAGACCGCCAGCGAGCGCCTGTGGCTGATGCTCGGCCAGTATGCGCGGCTGGATTTCGGCCAGAGTTTCTTTCGCGGCGCCAAGGTCACCGACCTGATCCTCGACAAGTTGCCGGTGACCCTGTCGCTGGGCTTCTGGGCCACGCTGATCACCTATCTGGTGTCGATCCCGCTGGGCATCCGCAAGGCCGTGCGCCACGGCAGCCGCTTCGATGCCTGGAGCAGCGCGCTGATCGTGGTCGGCTATGCCCTGCCCTCGTTCCTGTTCGCCCTGCTGCTGATCGTGCTGTTCGCCGGCGGCACCTCGCTGAACTGGTTCCCGGTGCGCGGGCTGGTGTCCGAAGACTTCGACCAGCTGAGCCTGCTGGGCAAGCTCGCCGACTATTTCTGGCACCTGGTGCTGCCTGTCGGGGCGCTGGTGATCGGCGGCTTCGCCACCCTCACCCTGCTGACCAAGAACGCCTTCCTCGACGAGATTTCCCGCCAGTACGTGGTCACCGCGCGGGCCAAGGGCCTGAGCGAGCGGCGGGTGCTGTATGGCCATGTGCTGCGCAATGCCATGCTGCTGGTGCTGGCCGGCTTGCCACAGGCGCTGATCACCGTGTTCTTCGCCGGCTCGCTGCTGATCGAGGTGATCTTCTCGCTCGATGGCCTGGGCCGCCTGAGCTACGAGGCGGCGGTGTCGCGCGACTACCCGGTGGTGTTCGGCACGCTGTTCATCTTCACCCTGGCAGGCCTGCTGTTCCGCCTGATCGGTGACCTGGCCTTCACCGTGCTCGACCCACGCATCGACTTCGACGCGAGGGCGCACTGATGTTGTCGCCGGTTTCCCGTCGCCGCCTGCAACGCTTTCGCCGCAACCGCCGCGGCTGGGTGTCGTTGTGGCTGTTCGCCGCGCTGTTGCTGCTGAGCCTGGGCGCGGAGCTGGTGGCCAACGACAAGCCCCTGCTGCTGGGCTTCAAGGGCGAGCTGTACGTGCCGGCGCTCAAGCGCTACAGCGAACAGCAGTTCGGTGGCCAGCTGCCGTTTCAGCCGGACTACCGCAGTGCCTACGTGCGCCAGCTGATCGAGGGCCAGGGCGGCTGGATGCTGTTCGCGCCAATCCCCTTCAGCGCCGACACGCCCAACTACGACCTGCAGGTACCCACGCCCAGCCCGCCCAGCGCGAGCAACTGGCTGGGCACCGACGACCAGGGCCGCGACGTGCTGGCGCGGGTGCTGTATGGCACCCGGGTGTCGCTGCTGTTCGCCTTTGCCCTGACCGTGGTCAGCGTGCTGGTCGGCCTGACCGCCGGCGCCTTGCAGGGCTACCACGGCGGCTGGGTCGACCTGCTCGGGCAGCGCCTGCTGGAGGTGTGGTCGGGGTTGCCGGTGCTGTACCTGCTGATCATCCTCAGCGGCTTCGTCGAGCCGGATTTCTGGTGGCTGCTGGGCATCATGGCGCTGTTCTCCTGGTTGACCCTGGTCGATGTGGTGCGCGCCGAGTTCCTCCGTGGGCGCAACCTGGAATACGTCAAGGCCGCCCGCGCCCTGGGCCTGCCCGACAGCCAGGTGATACTGCGCCACATCCTGCCCAATGCGATGAATGCCACCTTCACCTATGTGCCCTTCATGCTCACCGGGGCCATCACCACCCTGACCGCTCTGGACTTCCTCGGCTTCGGCATGCCGGCCGGCAGTGCGTCGCTGGGCGAGCTGGTGACCCAGGGCAAGCAGCACCTGGAGGCCCCGTGGCTGGGCTTTACCGCGTTCTTTGCGCTGGCGGTGATCCTGTCGCTGCTGGTGTTCATCGGCGACGCCCTGCGCGAGGCGTTCGACCCACGAAGCTAGTCCAAGGAGATGTTTGCATGACACTCAAAGGCAAGACTGCACTGGTTACCGGCTCCACCAGCGGCATCGGCCTGGGTATTGCCCAGGTCCTGGCGCGCGCCGGCGCGGACATTCTGCTCAATGGTTTCGGCGACCCTTCGGCGGCGTTGGCCGAGGTTGCCAAGCACGGGGTGAAGGTGGCGCATCATCCGGCCGACCTGTCCGACGTGGCGCAGATCGAGGCGCTGTTCGCCATGGCCGAGCGTGAGTTCGGCGGCATCGACATCCTCGTCAACAATGCCGGCATCCAGCATGTGGCGCCGGTCGAGCAGTTCCCGGTCGAGAGCTGGGACAAGATCATCGCCCTGAACCTGTCGGCCGTGTTCCATGGCACCCGCCTGGTTCTGCCGGGCATGCGTGCGCGCAACTGGGGGCGGATCATCAACATTGCCTCGGTGCACGGGCTGGTGGGCTCCACCGGCAAGGCCGCCTACGTGGCCGCCAAGCATGGGGTGGTCGGCCTGACCAAGGTGGTGGGCCTGGAAACCGCCACCAGCAACGTCACCTGCAACGCCATCTGCCCAGGTTGGGTGCTGACCCCGCTGGTGCAGAAACAGATCGACGAGCGCGCCGCCAAGGGCATAGACCCACATCAAGCAGAGGCGGATCTGCTGGCCGAGAAGCAGCCTTCATTGGCCTTCGTCACCCCCGAGCACCTGGGCGAGCTGGTACTATTCTTGTGCAGCGAGGCCGCAAGCCAGGTCCGCGGCGCCGCCTGGAACGTCGATGGCGGCTGGTTGGCCCAGTGACGGGCAGCCTGGGCCTGGCGGTGGTCTTGCACCTGTTCAACTGCAAGGAGGCCCTATGCGCCCAACCCACATGTCCGCGATGTTCGCCCTGGCCCTGGCGGCCGCTGCCCCGGTGATGGCGGCCAGCCTGAAAGATGTCGCGCCCTACCCCGAGGCGGAAAAAGGCTACACCCGGCAGGTGATTCACCTGCCGGCACAACCCGACGAGTCGGCCCACAAGCTGGAAATCCTGGCGGGCAAGACCCTGCAGGTCGACTGCAACCGCCAGCGCCTGGCCGGCAGCCTGGAAGAACGCACCCTCGAAGGCTGGGGCTACAGCTACTACCGCCTGGACAAGGTCGGTGGCCCGGCCACGACCTTGATGGCCTGCCCGGACGGCAAGAAGACCGAGGCCTTCGTGCCGGTGGTCGGTGAAGGCTTCATGCTGCGCTACAACAGCAAGCTGCCGGTGGTGGTCTACGTGCCGCAAGGCGTCGAGGTGCGCTACCGCGTGTGGTCGGCCTCCGAAGACGTGCAAAAGGCCAAGGTAGAGTAAGATCGGCCGCCATCGTGCCAACGCGCAGCCCGCGCGATCAGGCATAATGGCGGCCTTTTTTTTGCCCCGAAGCACAGGTGTCCCATGAAAGCTCAAGCCCGCCACATCCTGGTCAAGACCGCTGACGAAGCCGAAAAGCTCAAGCAGCGCATCGCCAACGGCGAGGCCTTCGACGTGCTGGCCAAGAAGTTCTCCACGTGCCCGTCGGGCAAGCGCGGGGGTGATCTGGGCGAGGTTCGGCCGGGGCAACTGGTGGGCGCCATCGACCAGGTGATCTTCAAGAAGCCCTTGCGCGTGGTGCACGGCCCGATCAAGTCCAAGTTCGGCTACCACCTGGTACAGACCTTCTACCGCGACTGATAGCCCATCGCCGCCTGGCATTTTTGTCAGTTGCGCTTACCCCGTCATACCCCTACAACTCAGGCAGGGCCGGAACCTGCCCGCGCACGGCACGCTTCCAGACAGTGGTCCATCCCCATGGCCATGGAGACCTGCCGATGCGTTATGCCCGCCTGCTTGCACCTGCCGCACTGCCCTTGCTCACCCTGCCGCTACTGGCGCATGCCGAAGACCTGCGGGTAGCGGCCGGCGACAACCTTGGCGCCGTGGCACAGACCCCGGCCATCGACGACTTCAACATGACCGGTGGCACGGTCCAGTCGCTCAACCAGGGGCTGGGCTACGACACCTTCAGCATGTCCGGCGGGCGCATCATCGGCGCCTTCGAGGACGGCGACCGGGCCATCTTCAGCGGCGGGCGCATTGGCCGGGTCGATCTGAAGCTTGCCGACAACTACTTCGAAATGTCCCAGGACACGGCCGAGCCCACCCTCATCGATGGCAACCTGGTCAGCGGCTTCGGCAACGACACGATCATCCTGCGGGGCGGCGCCATCGGCGGCAACATCAGCACCAGCGGCGGCGCGGACAGCATCACCCTCAGCGGTGGCAGCCTGGGCGGCAACGTGCTGGCCAGTGCCGGGAATGACCTTTTCAACTGGTCGGGCGGCACTATCGGCGGGCGCGTCGACATGGGCCTGGGGGATGACCAGGCGAACATCCGCAACCTCGATGGCAGTAGCGTTCCCCTCGACGGCGGCGATGGCAACGACACGCTGAGCTTTGCCAACAGCGCCATCGGCGGCGGCGCCCTCTATCCCAACTGGGAAACCGTCCACGTCGGCGACAACAGCCGCCTCAGCCTGGATGACCGCTTTGTGCTGGGCGATGCCAACAGCGGCAGCGGCACCTTGAACCTCGATGCCAGCAGCACCTTGGTGTCTCGCCAGGGCACGGTCACAGCGTTCGGCCAGGGCCAGCGTGCGGTGCTGGTCAACGCCGGCACCCTGGACCTGGGCAGCGCCAATGATGCCCAAGGCCGCCTCACGATCAACGGCGACTACCAGGGCAACGACGGTACCTTGCGGGTGAACAGCGTACTGGCCGGTGACGGTGCGCCATCCGACCGGCTGGTGGTCAGCCAGGGCAGCATCGGCGGCAGCACGCGCTTGCTGGTCAACAACGTGGGCGGTGCCGGGGCTGCCACGTCGCAGAACGGCATCCAGGTGGTCGAGGCGCGGGACGGCGCCACCAGCAGCAACAGCGCGTTCGTGCAAACCCAGACGCTGTCGGCCGGGGCCTACGACTATCGGCTGTTCAAGGGTGGCATCACCGCCGGCTCGGAAAACAGCTGGTACCTGCGCTCCACCCTGGTGGCGCCCCCGGCCCCGGCAGAGCAAGCGCCTGGCACCCCGCCCGAAACCCCCGAAACGCCGGCCGAGGAACCGGCGGCCACGCCGCCCGTGGCCGCCCCCGCGCCAGGTCAGCCCGAACTGCCAACGGCCGTGGCCGGCACCAGCGTGCCCCTGTACCGCCCGGAAGTAGCGGTTTACGCCGCCGCGCCACGCGGCGCCGCGATCATCGCCCGCCAGGCGCTGGGCACCTTCCACCAGCGCCAGGGCGATCAGCAGCTACTCGGTGGCCAGGGCGCCGTGCCGGCCAGTTGGGGCCAGGCCTATGGCGGCAACTTGCGTCAGCAATGGAGTGGCACGGTCAGCCCGAGCCTGGACGGCGACCTGTACGGTTTCAAGGTCGGCCAGGACCTGTACGCCAACGTCGACGATGACGGTTATCGCCAGCAGGTCGGCCTGTATGTCGGCCATGGCCGCCTGGACGGCGACGTCAAAGGCTTCGCCCTGGCCGAGCAACACCGCAGCGTCGGTGACCTGCGCCTCGACGGTGACAGCGTTGGCGGCTACTGGACCCTGGTCGGGCCGCAACGCGGGTACCTCGATGCGGTGCTGCAATACACCCGCCTGGATGGCCGCGCACGCTCCGACCGGGGCGACAAGCTGAACATCGACGGCCAAGCCTGGACCGCCTCGCTGGAGTCTGGCTACCCGATCAGCCTGAGCGAGCGCTGGAGCCTGGAGCCGCAGGCCCAGCTGATCGCGCAGAAGGTCTCGCTGGACAGCGCCAGCGACAGTGTTTCGCACATCAGCCAAGACGCCCAGGTCGAGCTGACCGGCCGCCTGGGGCTGCGCCTGGAAGGCACCTTCAGCAGCAGCGCTGCGCGATTGCTGCAGCCTTACGCCCAGCTCAACCTGTGGCACGGCGACGGTGGCCGCGACACGCTGACCTTCGATGGGGTGGACAAGATCAAGACCGACTACCGCTACACCTCGGCGCAGCTCGAAGCCGGCCTGGTCGCCCAGTTGAACCCGGCGCTGAGCCTGCACGGCGGCGTGCAGTACAGCAGCAACCTCGACAGCCGCCAGCAGGAGGCCAGCGGCGTCAACCTGGGCGTGCGCTGGCAGTTCTAGCGGCGCGCCGCCAGCAGCCCGAGGCCGGCGCAACCGAGCAACGAGGCGCTGACCCGGTTGAACAGCCGGCGCGGCCCGGGCTGGTTGAACCAGCGCTGCAGGTACGCGCCCAGCCCGGCATAGATGGCGATCGCCGCCCATTCCAGCAGCAGGAACAGCACACCCAGCCAGAGGAACTGCTCGCTGACCGGCGTGGCGCTGCCGACCGAAACGAACTGCGGCAAAAAGGCGGTGAAGATCAGGATCGCCTTCGGGTTGCCGGCCGCCACCCAGAACTCCTGGCGCGCCAGGCGCCAGGTGCCGCGCGGATGATCGCTGGCCACCACGGCCTCGCCCACCGGGGCCCGCCACAGTTGCCAGGCGATGTAGAACAGGTAGGCCGCGCCGACCACCTTGATTATCAGGAACAGGTACTCGCTGGTGTGCAGCACCACGGCCAGGCCCATCGCCGCCAGGGCGATCATGCCGCTGAAGGCGATGATGCGCCCGCCACCGGCCACACAGGCCGTGCGCAGGCCATAGCGGCTGGCGTTGTGCAGCGACAGCAGGTTGTTCGGCCCCGGCGCCATGTTCAAGGCGAAGCAGGCAGGGATGAATAGCAGCAGGCTCGACAGTTCCATTGGATAGTCCTTGTTGTCAGGCCGCTATTCAGACGCCTGGCGGCAAGCGGGTCAAGGTACAGCCAGCAGGCAAAACTGTACGGCCCGCGCTTTGCCGCACCGCACCTGGCGCTGTTAAGCTCCGGGCCCGACCGAGGAGTTTGCCGTGCCCGAAATGCATACCCTGCTCTGGCGTGACCCGACCCTGCCCTGGGTGGAAAGCCGCCGGGCCTGCCACAGCCGGGCCTGTTACAAGGCGCACAGCCACCCGACCTTCTCCATCGGCGCCGTGGATGCCGGCAGCAGCCAGTTCACCGGCGCCGGCGACGGCCAGGTACGCCTGACGCCCGGCACCCTGGTGCTGGTGCCGGCGCAACGGTTGCACGCCTGCAACCCCGAGCCTGGGCAGGCCTGGAGCTACCAGATGCTGCACATCGATGGCCCGTGGTTGAGCCAGTTGCGGCTGGAGTCGGGCCTCCGTGGCGCCGAAGCCGGCGAGCCGGCGCGCATCAGCCGCAGCCCTGCGCTGTACCGCGCGTTCTGCAGCTTGAATGCCCTGCTGTTCAGCACCGCGGGCAGCGCGGAAAAGGAAGCGGCACTGATCACCTTCATGGGTGACCACGACTTTTCCGAGCATCCGCCGCTGCCCTCGGCCCCGGCACCTGCGCTGGGCACGGCGGTGCTAGGAGAACTAATCGCGCACATCGAGGCGCTGGACCCTGCCCAGTTGAGCCTTGGGACACTGGCGCAGCAAGCTGGTCTTGGCCGCTACCAACTGATCCGGGCCTTTCGAGCTGCCACGGGTTTCACCCCTCATGCCTATCTGCTCAACGCCAGGGTCAACCGCGGCCGGCAATGGCTGCGCGATGGCCTGGCGCTGGCGGAAGTGGCGTATCGCCTGGGGTTTGCCGACCAGAGCCATTTCCAGCGAGTGTTCAAGGCGCACGTCGGGGTTACCCCAGGCCAGTATCGGCAGGGTTCGGCTGTGTAGGCAGCGCTGCAATAATCTTCAATACCTGGCGCGGGGTGGTCAGCACACTGCGGTTTTCCCAACCGGAGAGCCACTGCAGCCATGGAGCAGTTCCTGATCGTCGCCCTCGCCCACTTCCTTGCCCTGCTCTCGCCTGGGCCAGACTTCTTCCTGGTCGCCCGCACCTCGCTCAAGGCCGGTTGGCGCGCCGCCAGCGGCGTGTGCCTGGGCATCGCGCTTGCCAATGGGTTGTTCATCGCGGTGGCATTCGCCGGCCTGGCCATCCTGCGTGAAGGCAGCGCCGTGTTCATCGGTTTGCAACTGGCCGGTACGCTCTATCTGCTGTACATCGGCGTGCTGTTCTGGCGCCACGCCGGGCAGGCCGAGCTCACCGCCGTCGGCGCTGGGCGGGCCCATAGCAGCGGGTGGCGCGGCCTGGGCATGGGTTTTCTGTCGGGGTTTCTCAACCCCAAGAACGGGTTGTTCTATGCCAGCCTTGCCAGCATGGTCGCCAGCAGCAGCGTGGGCTGGAAGTGGCTGTATGGGGCCTGGATGTTCGGCATCGTGCTGGGCTGGGACTTGCTGGTGGCCATGGCCATCGGCAACCAGCGCCTGCTGCGGCGCTTCTCACGCGCCCTGCCCGGGTTGCAGCGTGCGTCGGGGCTGATGCTGGTGCTGTTGGGCGCGGCACTGCTCATTCATTTGCTGCGGGGCTGAGCAGCGTCAGGCTGGCCATGTCCATCAGGCTGAAATGGCCGCTGGCCCAGCCGCCGGTGTCCAGGTGCCAGACATTGCCCAGGCGCTTGGCCTGCAACACCGGCGTATGGCCAACCAGTAACGCTCGCAAACCTGCGACGGGCTCGGTACCGCCATCCTTGAGGCGTTGCCGGGACCATTGGCACACTTCGCGCACCTGGGCGTCGTCATCGAACAGCAGGCTGTCGCGCAATGCCGCCCAATCGTTGAAGGGGCTGTCGGCATGCAGCAGCCCGACCAGGCCGGCAGTGGTCTGCACCTCCAGGGCAATGGGCAATTGCAGGAACTGTTCGACGAACACCTCTTGCTCGTCCCTGGGCAGGTCGAGGAACCACCCGCCGCCGGCAGCGCGGTACATCTCCAGATCCAGGCGCCCACCATGAAAGTGGGTGATCGCCAGCGACTCATGGTTGCCCTGCACCGCGTGGAACCACGGCTTGGCCAGCCACGCCAACGCTTGCGCGCTGTGCGGGCCGCGGTCGACCAGGTCGCCGACGCTGAACAGGCGGTCTACCGCTGGGTCGAACCCCACTTGGTCCAGGCACGCCTGCAGGCGTTGGAAGTGCCCGTGGATATCGCCCACGGCCAGGTCGCGTCCATTGCTATTGGCGGCTACCCGCCGAAACCGGCTCATTGCAGTGTTCCTCGGCTACCGCGCCGGGGCAGGCGCACCTGCTCATGGCGCTGACAGTCAACAGCATGGCACATGGCCCTGACCCGCGCAGGTCGAGGGGCACTTGTCCCATGGCTGGTAACCCGTTGTGTCGCAGTAGTATGCTCTTCACCTTGATCTGAAGGTGCAAACGAATGCAAATGGAACGCTGTGCCCGGCTGGATGCCATGGCTGCATGAAGTATCTGTTCTTGACCCTGGGCAGCTTCGCTGCCACCTACTACCTGGTCGGGCTGTTGATCCAAGGCCAGTTGGCCGACATCGCCGAGGGCCTGCGCCACCGCCCCGATGCGCCGACACCTGACCAGTACCTGCGCGAAGCACGGCCACTCGCCCGGCGGGCGCAGCGGCACTACACGCTGATGGCGGGCTCGCTGCTGGCGTTGCTGACCTGCCTGGTTGCCTATTGGCTGGGCTAGAGGTCCAGGGCCAGGCTCTGGCGCCCTTCCAGCGCCAGCAGGTATTGCTTGGCCGGTAGGCCGCCGGCAAAGCCGGTCAGGCTGCCGGAAGCGCCAATCACCCGGTGGCAAGGGGCAATGATCGAAATCGGGTTGCGCCCGTTGGCCGCGCCCACTGCACGCACCGCGCTGGGGTTGCCGATCTGCCGGGCGATATCGCTGTAACTGCGGGTTTCGCCGAACGGTATGGTCAGCAGCGCGGCCCACACCTGGCGCTGGAACTCGGTGCCGGCAAAATCCAGCGCCAGGTCGAAGCGCCGGCGCGTGCCGGCGAAGTACTCGCCCAGCTGGCGTGCGGCCTCGCGCAGTATCGGCAGCTGGTCATCACGGTGCAGTTCACCCAGGCGCACGCGGTTTTCCCGTTCTTCCTCCCACAGCACGGCCGCCAGCCGCTCGCCGCGCGCGACCAGGGTCAAGGTGCCGACGGGGGATTGCAGGAACGTGAAGGCGCAGGACATGGGCAGGTTTCCACCGCAACGAAGGTTGCCCGCACTCTAGCGCTGCAGGGCAGCCTGCGCATCCGCTTTCTTGCGCAGGCAATCTTCAGGCCGCGATGCGTCGGGCTTCAGTGAGGCCGATCTTGGGGATCACCGCTTGCGGTATGCGCGAGGTGGCCGACAGGTTGTAAACGCGAAAATGCTCGTTCACCACTTCCCGGGCCATCAAGGTCAGCGAGGGCAGGATGCGGCTGTCCCAGTGCTGGTCCAGCCCGCACGGCGAGCGTTCGCCCTCTGCGCCTTCCTCTTCGTAGAAACGCCCAACCGACTGGTCGAGGTCCACGCCCACCAGCAGCACCTGCTCGAAGCCCAGGTGGTAAGCCAGTTGCAGGGCAACGTAGGCGACTGTGCGGGCATCGTAGAAGCCGGTCGACAAATCTTTGCTGAAGGCGATCGAACGGGCCCGTTTGCTCCACAATGTGCGGCTGCAGACATGGCTGCCGCCATGCCCACGCAGGCTGTCGAACAAGCCGGGGATTTCTGCCTTGCGCAAGGGGAAACACTGGGTGTCGCTCGGTATGTCGGTATTGGCGAACTGTTCGGGCCACAGGGCCACGCGCTGGCTGTCACCCATGGCTTGGGCAAACAGTGCCGGCTGTTGCTGGCGAAAGCTCTTGTCGGTACAGACGTAAAAGAACGGTTTTACGCCACTGGCGGCAGTGAGCGCGATGGAGCCGTTCATGGCAATCACTGGCAAGTGAGCGAACTCACCCATGGGGAAATGTTTAGCGGAAGCGCCCGAAGCAAGAATCACCACGGGGCCCTTCTGGGTATTGCGACACGCCTCGAAACTGGAGAACGCCCCGCGTTCAGCAGTGTGCTGCTGCGACGGAAGTGTGTTCATTCAGGTATTTGTCAGGTCTGTAAACCCGTACAGGATACGCGCCTTAAAGTCTTCTTAAAACTTTTTTACAAATTCCTTACCTAATTAGACTAATGAGTCTCATTTAGGCCTACCCATTCTCCGCGCATTACTCTCCAGCTTTAATTCATGAGCTGCCTTGATGCATACCAACCCAGAGACTAATACTTAAGTCTCTGCCTGGGGAGGCACGAAAGATGCAACCGAGATTCGTTATCGTTCCGGCTGTACCCCTCGAAAAGGAGTCATTGCGCATCGGTAGCAGGTGCTTCGCAGCGACCGTATGCGGCGGCTTCGACATCTACGACAACCATGCGAAGGAGCGCCTGAAACCCAGTTATCCCAGCAAGACCGCTGCAGAGCTGCAATGCCAGCGCTTGAACATGAACGCCGAATAACGCCGCGGGGGCATTGGTTCACGCACGGCTCTGGCCTGTTCCTGCCCCCTCGCCCGCCTGCCAGCCACCGATCAGCCGCTCGGCATTCTGCTCGCAATCCATGCCTTCGGGCTTGCCCTCCATACCGGCGATCACCGCCAGCAACTGCGCGCGGTTGTGCGCCAGGCGCTGCTGCATCGCTTCGATTTCCGCCACTTTGCGCTTGAGGCTCGCCAGCAGCAGGCCATGACGCTCGGCACCGACGGCCGATGCGCCGGTGAGCTTGCGCATTTCCTCCAGGCTGAAGCCGGCCTGCTGGCCACAGGCGATGATCTCCAGCGCGCGCACCGTCTGCTCCGGGTAATCGCGGTAGCCATTGCCCAGCCGGCGGGCCTCGATCAGCCCGCTGGCTTCATAGAAACGAATGCGCGAGGCCGTCAGGCCCGTGCGCCGGGCCAGTTCACCGATTTTCATGATGTGCACTCTCCCTCTTGACCTTAAGGTTTACTTTAACCTTAGCCTTCTCCAAAGCCCAGGCGATCGGCGTGTCGGCCGATACGCGGCGCCCTTTTTGGAGACTACCCATGACCCCATTCACCCCCCTGCTCTTGCCCAATGGCAGCACCCTGGCCAACCGCATCGCCAAGGCCGCCATGGAAGAAAACCTCGCCAACCCCGACCAGACCCCGTCCGATCAACTGCTGCGCCTATACCAGGCCTGGGCCGAGGGCGGCGCCGGGTTGCTGCTGACCGGCAATGTCATGATCGACCCCAGCGCCATGACCGGCCCAGGCGGCGTGATGCTCGACGACAGCCAGCCACTGCAGCGTTTTCGCCAGTGGGCAAGCATCGGCCGGGCGCAGGGCGCGCAGTTCTGGATGCAGATCAACCACCCGGGGCGGCAGATGCAGGCCAACCTCGGCCAGCCGACCGTGGCGCCTTCGGCCGTTGGCCTGGAGATGGGCGGCTTGTCCAAGCTGTTTCCCTTGCCCCAGCCACTGGACGAAGCGCAAATCGGCGCATTGATCCAGCGCTTCGCCCGCACTGCAGCCCTGGCCGAAGCCTCGGGCTTCACTGGCGTGCAGATCCACGCCGCACATGGCTACCTGCTCAGCCAGTTCCTCTCGCCCTTGAGCAACCGGCGCCAGGACCGCTGGGGCGGCAGCCTGGAAAACCGTGCGCGGCTGCTGCTGGAAGTGGTCAAGGCGGTACGTGCGGCGGTGTCGCCCGGCTTCTGCGTGGCCGTCAAACTCAACTCGGCCGACTTCCAGCGCGGTGGGTTCGAGCCGGCGGATGCTCGCCAGGTGGTGCTCTGGCTCAACGACCTGGCTGTGGACCTGGTGGAGCTTTCTGGTGGCAGCTACGAAGCGCCGGCGATGCAAGGCGATGCCCGTGACGGGCGAACCCTGGCGCGCGAAGCGTACTTCCTCGACTTTGCCCGGGATATCGCCGCTATCGCCAGGATGCCGGTGATGGTCACAGGCGGTATCCGCCGCCTGCCGGTGGTCGAAGAGGTACTTGCCAGTGGCGTGGCCATGGCCGGCATTGCCACGGCGCTGGCCGTCGACCCGGCCTTGCCCAAGCGCTGGCAGCAAGGCGATAGCAGCGCCAGTGCTGCACTGCAGCCCATCCGCTGGAAGCGCAAGGCATTCGCCGCATTGGCCTACATGGCCCTGGTCAAGCTGCAGATGCGCCGCCTGGTCGCGGGCAACCAACCGGGCACACAGGCCTCGCCCCTGCGGGCGCTGCTGCAGGAGCAGTGGTGCACGTTACGAAGAGTGCGTCAGTACAAACGCATGATGAAGGGCAGACTGGCGCAATGAAGCACCGGCTGGCATCACTCCAGGCAATCCCTGGCGGCCTCGCGCAGTTTGTCGCCAGACAGGAAGCTGCCCTTGTAGAAGGTGGCACGGCTACCTTCGCGGTAACTGACCACTTCCAGCACCTCGTCCGACCTCAAGGCGCTGGGAGCGGTCAGCCGGTAACCATGGGCGATGGACTTCTGGGTGGTGGCCGGGGCCACGGCTTGCCACTTTGGCAGCACACAGGCCGCATATTCACTGGGCGACTTTGGAGTCAGCTTACTGGCGGTAGGTTTGCCAGGGTTGGCGCAGCCGGCAAGGCCCAAAGCCAGAGCGGCACAGAAAAGAATGCGAAAAGTAGGCATTTGCAATTGACCGATAGGGACGTGCGCTATTTTAGCCAGGCTTGCGCAAAAGTACTAATCAACCAAGGTAGTGGCTTATGCCTGCGCCGCCGCGCCAGACTTCCGTCGCATTTCAATCGCCGGCAACTTGCGTAGAATTCGCGGCGCTGATGGATCAGCACCCATCGCAAAAAGCCCGCGCTCCAGGGTGCGGGCTTTTTGTTCTGTCTTACTTGCAATCAGGCTTTGGAACACATCAACGCGGCATCGAGCAACCGGCCATGGTCATACCAGGCATCGCGCTGATAGGCCGTGAAGTGACGCTGGGCGCCACTGCCCTGCACTTCCACCAGGCCATTGGCCTTGTTGGGGTCGGTGCTGTCCACATAGAGCTTGACCGAATCGCCGGTGCCCTCTTCGAAGGTGGCGGTATTGCTTTGCAGTTCTCCTTTTACACATCCCAAATAATCGGGTGCACTTCGTTGGGTGGTACCGGAGGTGTAATCGTGGCCGTCACGTACATCAGGGTTCTGTGCGCACCCCGCCATGAATACGGTGGCCAACGCCGATACCAGTATTGCGCCTGCGAATGAACTTGAACGCTTCACGCGACACACTCCTGCTGCCCCGTCGATAACGCTGTACAAACCCGCAACTGCATAAAGCCCCTGTTTTAATTCTCTATGCCGAACATAGTACGCCTGCTAACTATCGGGGCAATATGCTGGTTCGCTATATCGGTTTATCGCGGAACTGACTGAGTAGTGCCCCCCACCCAAGCCTTGCCTCAAGTCAACATGCGCTTTGCGCAAACTGGCACGCTGTGCAGCATCGGGCGAAGTCGATACCGCCCCTCTCGCCCGTCACCGAACCCAACCTCGTAAACGCGTCGAGCTGCCCATGACCCTGCTATCCGCTTTGCCCAAGAACAAACTCCTCGTCGCCGCCATTGCCGCCGGCGCCCTGGCGCTGGGCTGGTGGGCCTGGCAGAACCTGGCGCACACCGGGCCCGGCGACGGCTTCGTCAGTGGCAACGGGCGTATCGAAGCCACCGAGATCGACGTGGCCACCAAGCTGCCCGGGCGTATCCAGGACATCCTGGTCAACGAAGGTGACTTCGTCAAAGCCGGCCAGGTGCTGGCCACCATGCAACTCGACACCCTGCAGGCGCAGCGCGACGAAGCCGAAGCCACCCTGCACCAGGCCGAGCACGCGGTGGCCGCCGCCGAGGCCCAGGTTGCCCTGCGCGAAAGCGATGCTGCCGCCGCCGAGGCTCTGGTCGGCCAGCGCGATGCCGAACTGGACGCCGCCCAGCGCCGCCACGGCCGCACGCAAACCCTGGCCAAAGAAGGCGCCACCTCGCAGCAACAACTGGACGATGACCGCGCCAACCTGCGCGGCGCCCAGGCTGCCCTGGCTGCCGCCAAGGCCCAGGTCAGGGCCGCCAAGGCGGCAATCAAGGCCGCCGAAGCCCAGCGCATCGGTGCCCAGTCTGCCGTCGGCGCCGCCAGGGCCTCGTTGCACCGGGTCGAGGCCGATATCCGCGACAGCGAACTCAAGACCCCACGCAGCGGCCGCGTGCAGTTCCGCGTGGCCCAGCCCGGCGAGGTGCTCGCCGCCGGTGGCCGGGTATTGAACGTGATCGATCTGGCGGACGTGTACATGACCTTCTTCCTGCCCAACGAAGTCGCCGGCCAGGTGGCCCTGGGCAGTGAGGTGCGCATCGTCCTCGATGCGGCGCCGGACACGCCGCTGCCTGCCACCGTGTCGTTCGTCGCCAGCGCCGCGCAGTTCACGCCCAAGACCGTGGAAACTGCCTCCGAGCGGCAGAAGCTGATGTTCAGGGTCAAGGCCCAGCTCCCGCCACATCTGCTGCAACGCTACCTGGAATACGTCAAGACCGGCCTGCCCGGCGTGGCCTGGGTCAAGCTCGACGCCGAGGCCCAGTGGCCGGCCTCGCTGAACTCGAAGCTCACGGAGTAAGCCATGCGCGTTTCGCCCCCTGGCCTGGTGGCTCAGGTCGAGCACGTCACCCTGCGCTATGGCGCTACCGTCGCGCTCGATGACCTGAGCCTGGACGTCCCCAGTGGCCGCATGATCGGCCTGATCGGCCCCGACGGCGTCGGCAAGTCGAGCCTGCTGTCGCTGCTGGCGGGCGCCCGGGTGATCCAGCAGGGCCACATCCAGGTGCTGCAAGGCGACATGGCCAGCAAACGCCACCGCGATGCCGTATGCCCGCGCATCGCCTACATGCCCCAGGGCCTGGGCAAGAACCTCTACCCCACGCTTTCGGTGGAAGAGAACCTGCAGTTCTTCGCCCGCCTGTTCGGCCACGCGGCCGATGAACGCCGCCGGCGCATCGACGAGCTGACCCGCAGCACCGGCCTCTTGCCGTTTCTCGCCCGCCCCGCCGGCAAGCTGTCGGGGGGCATGAAACAGAAGCTGGGCCTGTGTTGCGCCTTGATCCACGACCCCGATTTCCTGCTGCTCGACGAGCCCACCACAGGCGTCGACCCGCTGGCCCGTGCGCAGTTCTGGGAGCTGATCGCGCGCATCCGCCTGGAACGCCCGGGCATGAGCGTGATCGTCGCCACCGCCTACATGGACGAAGCCCAGCGCTTCGACTGGCTGGTGGCCATGGACGACGGCCGCATCCTCGCCACCGGCACGCCCGAGGCGCTGCTGGCGCGCACCCGCTGCCCATCGCTTGAAGAGGCCTTCATCGCGCTGCTGCCCGACGACAAGAAGCGCGGCCATCAACCGGTGCTGATCCCGCCGCTGCAGGCCGACGAAAACGATATCGCCATCGAGGCCCAGGGCCTGACCATGCGCTTTGGCGACTTCACGGCCGTCGACCAGGTGTCGTTTCGCATCCGCCGTGGCGAGATCTTCGGCTTCCTCGGCTCCAACGGCTGCGGCAAGTCCACCACCATGAAGATGCTCACCGGCCTGCTGCCGGCCAGCGAAGGCCGGGCCTGGCTGTTCGGCAAGGAGATCGACCCCAGGGACATCGACACCCGCAGCCGGGTGGGCTACATGTCCCAGGCGTTTTCCCTGTATGGCGAGCTGACCGTGCGCCAGAACCTGGTGCTGCATGCCCAGCTGTTCCATGTACCGGACGCCGAGGTGCCGGGGCGCGTGGAGGAAATGGTCGAGCGCTTTGGCCTGGGCCAGGTGCTGGACCGCCTGCCGGCCGCGATCCCGCTGGGCATGCGCCAGCGCCTGTCGCTGGCCGTGGCCATGGTGCACAAGCCCGAACTGCTGATCCTCGACGAGCCCACCTCCGGCGTCGACCCGGTGGCCCGCGACAATTTCTGGAATTTGCTGGTGGCGCTGTCGCGGCGCGACAAGGTCACCATCTTCATCTCGACCCACTTCATGAACGAAGCCCAGCGCTGCGACCGCATGTCGATGATGCACGCTGGCAAGGTGCTGGACAGCGACACCCCCGCCAAGCTGGTGGAAAAGCGCGGCGCCAGCAGCCTTGAACAAGCCTTCATCGGCTACCTCATCGAAGCGAGCGGTGAAACTGCCGCCGAGCCACCCGGGCCTGCTACCGGCACGCCAGCCGAGCCTGCGCCGCCGCTTGCCAGGCAGCGCCGGTTCAGCCTGCAACGCCTGCTCAGCTACAGCTGGCGGGAAGCCCTGGAACTCAGGCGCGACCCCATCCGTGCCACCCTGGCCCTGGCCGGTTCGCTGCTGCTGATGTTCGTGATCGGCTTCGGCATCAACATGGAAGTGGAGAACCTCACCTACGCCGTGCTCGACCGCGACCAGACCACCTTCAGCCACAGCTACACCCTGAGCCTGGAAGGCTCGCGCTACTTCATCGAGCGCCCGCCCCTGACCAGCTACGAGGACCTGGACCAGCGCATGCGCCGCGGCGAGATCGCCCTGGCCATCGAGATCCCTTCAGGCTTCGGGCGCGACCTGGTGGCGGGGCGCAACGTGCAGATCGGCGCCTGGATCGATGGCTCGATGCCGCAACGCGCCGAAACCGTGCAGGGCTATGTGCAAGGCATCCACCAGCACTGGCTGCAGGAGCAGACGCGCCACCTGCGCGGGGCCGGCGCTGCGCAACGGGTGGATATCCAGAGCCGCTACCGCTACAACCCCGACATCGCCAGCCTGCCGGCCATGGTGCCGGCGGTCATCCCGCTGTTGCTGCTGATGCTGCCGGCCATGCTCACGGCGCTGTCGGTGGTGCGCGAGAAGGAGCTGGGCTCGATCCTCAACCTGTACGTCACGCCCATCACCCGTACCGAGTTTCTGCTGGGCAAGCAGTTGCCCTACGTGCTGCTGGCGATGGTCAACTTCTTCTGCATGAGCCTCCTGGCGGTCACCGCGTTCGGTGTGCCGGTGACCGGCAGCTACCTGACGCTGGTGGTGGCGATGTTCATCTTCTGCATCATCTCCACCGGCATGGGCCTGCTGGCATCCACGGTCACCAGCAGCCAGATTGCAGCGATGTTCTTCGCCATGATCGGCACCATGCTGCCGGCCACCCAACTGGCCGGCCTGCTCAACCCGGTGTCGTCGATGGAGGGCATGGGCCGCCTTGTCGGCGAGGCGTACCCGGCCACGCACATGTTCAATATCAGCCGCGGCGTGTTCAGCAAGGGCTTGGGCTTCGAGGACCTGCGCGGCGCCATCGGCAACCTGCTGCTGGCGGTGCCGGTGATCCTCGGCGCCGCGGTGGCCTTGCTCAAGAAGCAGGAGCGATGACATGCGCAAACTGAAGAACATCCTGCGCCTGGGCCGCAAGGAGCTGTGGAGCCTGCTGCGCGACCCGGTGATGCTGATATTGGTGGTGTACGTGTTCAGCGTGTCGATCTACACCTCCGCCACCGCCGTGCCGGAAACCCTGCACAACGCCCCCATCGCCATCGTCGACGAGGACCACTCGCCGCTGTCCGCACGCATTGCCACGGCGTTCTACCCGCCGGAGTTCAACATCCCGCGCATGATCGCCCTGGACGAGGTGGACCCCGGCATGAACAACGGCAACTTCACCTTCGTCCTCAACATCCCACCCAACTTCCAGCGCGACCTGCTGGCCGGGCGCGACCCGCAGATACAGCTGAACATCGACGCCACGCGCATGAGCCAGGCGTTTACCGGCAATGGCTACATCCAGCAGGTGGTGATGGGCGAAGTCAGCGAGTTCGCCAGCCGCCACCGGGTCAGCAGCGCGCTGCCGGTGGAGCTGGTGCTGCGTGCGCGGTTCAACCCCACGCTGGAGAAAGCCTGGTTCGGCAGCATCGCCGAGATCATCAACTCGGTGGCGATGCTGTCGATCATCCTCACGGGCGCGGCGCTGATTCGCGAGCGCGAACACGGCACCATCGAGCACATCCTGGTGATGCCGGTGACGCCCGGGGAAATCATGGCTTCGAAAGTGCTGGCGATGGGGCTGGTGGTGCTGGTGGCCACCGCGCTGTCGCTCAATATCGTGGTGCGCGGGTTGCTCCACGTGCCCATCCAGGGCTCGATCGGGCTGTTCTTGTGCGGGGTGGCGCTGTGCCTGTTCGCCATGACCTCGATGGGCATCTACATGGCCACGCTGGCGCGCAGCATGCCGCAGTTCGGCTTGCTGCTGATGCTGACGCTGATGCCGATGAACATGCTCTCGGGCGGGCAAACGCCCAGAGAAAGCATGCCGGAGCTGGTGCAGCACGTGATGCTGGCAGCCCCCACCACCCATTTCGTCAGCCTCGGCCAGGCCATCCTGTTCCGTGGCGCGGGGCTGGAAACGGTGTGGAAGCCATTTCTGGCATTGCTGGTGATCGGCACGCTGCTGTTCGTGGCCTCGCTACGCCGCTTCCGGCGCACCCTCAGCCAGATGGCCTGAGCCGCGATCAGTAGCGCCGGTACTCGTGGCCACCGCGGTCATCGTAGTAGTGCCGGTGATGATCGCCATCATGCCAATACGGCCAGCAACCGCTGAGTAAGACAACGGCCGACAAAATGGCGGCCCACGCTGCTTTACGTTTCATCTGAGTGTCTCCAGCCAGGCGAAACCTGGCCCTGCATAGATTTGACCCTGTGCAAGCTCAAGGTTCATGCAGCCGTGCGCCACTCATCTGCAAGCCACCGGTCATGCTTGGCGCTCCCGCCCAAACCCTCTGACCACGAGGTACAGCAGCGGCCCCACGGAAACGAACACCGCCGTCAGGAGCAGATAGGGAAGCAACGTCACCAGCGAGTTGCCACGCGCACGGTTATCGTCGGCCATCCAGATACAGGCCAGCGCAGCCATCAGGTACAAGTCGATGACCAGTTGCGCGGTGTCTGGTTGGGAAATCAGCTCGAGCCCGAATGCCACCAGCGACTGCTCGGCGATCAGCATCGTCCAGGCGGTGTACAGCGAGAAGAGCACCAGCGCGCTCAATGCAATCAAACGAAGTGCCATAACCAGGTCCTAGGTAGGGTTCGCTGGCACGATAGTGATAGGGTTGCGCAGGCTCAATGACCTGTGAGGTCATGAACGCCAAACCCCAAGGACGGCCAGAGGCGAAACATGCGTCATCACCTGCTCCATCATCAATGCCCGCCGCAAGCCCCATCGGCAGGCCAGCACCTGCGCTTGCTGCGCCGCCAGGCAGGGCTCAGCCAGCTCGACCTGTCGCTGATGGCCGGGGTTTCACAGCGCCACCTCAGCTGCATCGAGACCGGCCGCGCCAAGGCCAGCCCCCGTACCTTGCACGCCCTGCTCTGGGCCCTGGGCGCACCGCTGGATCACTGCAACGAAGTCTTCCTTGCCGCAGGCTTCGCACCTCGCTACAGCGCAACGCCGTTCGATGCACCTGCCATGGAAATGGTGCACACGGCAATCGACCACATCCTGCAGGCAAACAATCCGGCGCCAGCCATCGTGATCGACAGCAACTGGGATGTCACGGCGGCCAATGTGAGCACGGGGCTGCTGCTGGCAATGGCAGGCGTGGCACAGCAGGCGGCTTCAGGTTTCAATCTGCTGGAGACGCTGCTGCGCCCGGGCGGGCTCGGCGATCGCTTGGCCAACCCGCAGGATGTCCGCGCTGCGGCGTGGCAACGCGCGTCCCGAGAGGCGGTCGGCAACCCGCTGCTGGCGAAGCGCTTGCGCGACCTGCCAGCGCCTGCCATTGCCTTGCAGGCTCAGCCTGCCAACCCTGTGCTGCTGACCCGCGTTTACACGCCCGAGGGAGAGCTGAGCTTCATGTCAACGTTCACGACCTTTGGAATGCCCCTGGACATCACCGTGGAGTCGCTGCGCATCGAACATCTGATACCGGCCGATGAGTTGACCAGGCGCAGGATGATGCGGGCTTTCGAGCAATGCATGAGCGAAAAGCACCCTTGGCAGCAGGAATAGACGTCAAGGGTGCTGGAGCCTCAGCACGCGACCAGGAGCCGCTCTGCATTCGATCCAAACGCGTATCGATAGCCTCGGCAAAACGCTTCCCACTCTTCGCCTGGCCATCCCGACCTGCGTTTGACTTGCCGCAAGTCATGGCGGGCGGCCCGTTTCGCGGTGAGTCGTTGCCTGGCCTTTTCAAGATCAAGCAATGCCACTTTCACGCTCGGCTCGCTGAAATCGACGAAGACATGTTTGAGATACAAGCAGCCATGTTGCCAACGGCCAAAGTTCAACCTGGCAAGTGCTTGGCCATACGCTTCTAGAATCTCATGGTGGCGCCTGGACCCAAGTGTTTGGTCCAGTTTGTTGCGATAGAAGTCTTCCAGCGACAAATAACCGTCCAGCGCGGCCGTCACCATCACCGCATGCCACTCGCCGCGCTGTTTACCGACATGGGCGTGCACAAGTGCTGGCGTTGATACGCCCAACAACGCAGCCGCACGAAGGGCCTTCGCTTCGCGGGCAACGGTTGGATAGCCCAACGGGTGCAGAAAACTTCGATAGACATGCCCAACTTGCTGCTTCTTGTAGAACGTCAGGCCCTCCAGCTCGACACGGAGCACACCACTCTCCCCGCCTCGTCGAATGTTTGGGGGCTCCACCCACGCGCCAGGCGCATTCAGGATCGCCTCTACAGGCGGGTGGCAGGAACTCAGACTTGTTGAATTATTATTAGTCATTGGCTTCTCACTCTTTTGCCAGCCTTGGCGCGGCGAGAGTTGGAATATAACAGCCAGTTCGCAAGAAAATCGCCACCTTTGACGACTATTTCTGAATTCCACCACCTATCACTTTGCCACTATGGTGCGTGCCAGCGCTAACGTTAAGGAGCCTCGGCACTCCAAACGGCCAACTCGTATCCATCGGGGTCGATGAAGTGGAACCTTTGTCCTCCAGGGAAGGAGAATGTCTCTCGGCTGATACTGGCACCTGCTGAAATAAGTTTACGCTGCGACGCTTCGAGATCCTCCGAGTACAGAATCACCAGCGGGCCTCCAGGTCGCACAGGCTCGCCGGTCGTAAAACCACCGGTAAGACGCCCATCGCTGAATTCGGTGTAGCTGGGGCCATAATCCACAAAGTTCCAGCCGAACGCCTTGCCATAGAAAGCCTTGCTGCGCTCGATGTTCGCTACGTTGAACTCGATGTTATCGATCTTGTTGTCTTTGCTCTGGCTCATCAGAACCTCCTTGTTGATGACTGCTCTCTAGTACAACTGGCATGACGCCGTTCGACAAAACGCAAGACACCGCTCGCTTCAGCGTACCCTCGATGAACTTTCCGGCATCGCCCGAAAGCGCCTTAACGCTTTGCGCTCGATACAGGCATGAAACTACTCAGGAAGAAAACACAGGCTGGCCCCACCAGCCAACTGACGCTGGTTCCTGGGCTGATAGCCGGAACCACAAGCGTGACCGTGAACAGGCCTATGCCTGCCCAAAGGCGCCTGCGTGGCGTTAGCCATTCGCGCATTGCATCCAGCGTTTTTCTCATCGCCACTGTCCCTGCCTGGTAGGTGGCGAAGCATATCACCCCCCATCACCGCTCAGCGCGGTCTGCCGGTGCCGAGGGAATTGAGGATCAGGCGTCGGCCCCCATACAACTGCCGTCACACCTATGCGACAATAGGCGCAATGTCCGGCCTCAACCCCGCATTCATCACCCAACAGCTGGGTCACAGCGTTCAGATGCTGCTGTCGACGTATGCCCGTTGGCTCAACTCAAGCTCCCACTGGAGCGAGCTGGAAAGCCCGCAGACTGGTATCTAATCGCTATCAGCTGAAAATCCAGCGTCGTAAGTTACTGATAGGTAAGCCCTTTGATCTCCACCGCCAACATCACCATGCGATTATTTTCGCGGTTTTGAGCGGTGTACAGTGCCTGTTTTCGCGGGCTCCAGCCTCACCACACCGCACCAAAACGCATTCATTGGCCCAAGAATTGGCCCAAGACTTCAGGTGAAAATCCAGGGGTGCACCAGGTGCGGCTCAACGGATTTCAAGTCCGTGCTACAAGCGCCCAATCCATGAGGCGTCAGCATTGAAATCGATTCCAAAATGTAGACGAAATGGCACGTCTACAGGCCGCGTACTGCAAGGCTCACGCTTTCAGTTTTGGAATCGATATTTCAGCCATCCTCGGTGCCGCACTGACCGAAAAAGCATCCGTTTACATAACATCAATCTAACTGTATCGCTGGCTCCAGCAGTCCTGCCGAAAGGACATAAGGCACTTCAAGCACGAATCATGGACTCAAGAAGTAGCTCAAGTGCTTCCTGATAATGCAACCTCAGCGCCTGCACATGTAATTGCTCACCCTGAGACGAAACAAGCGCTAGGGCGCTGCCATGCGCATGGTCGATCAGAACATCACGCCATATCAACGGACTCTTAGCGACCTGCTCCAAGCATGTAGCAAGGAGCTCAGTGAGCTGAGCCGTCACGCCAGCAAGTGCTTCCGGGTTAGCAAAAATTGCCAACGTCAATTGAGGATGATGGCTCACTGCGTCGTGATATCGCGACAACACCGTCCGGATCACTGAGATGGCATTAGCTTCATGCGGAACCTCCTTTAATACTCCTGCATAAACATGATCCGAAAGCACTCGGATAAGCCCGGCCTTGTCCTCAACATGACGATAGAGTGCCATTGGGCTGACCCCGAGCCGGCTTGCGAGGGCGCGCATTGTCAAGCCCACTTCACCACTTTCGCGCATCAACTCTAGTGCAGCGTTGATAATGTCGGCTCGTACAAGCTCGTTACCTTGAGCAGGCCTGCCACGTGCTCGCTTCATCCGAGCACCTTGTAGTTGGACTGTACCAGCCCCGAAGGAAAACTACGGCTGTTGACAAGCTTCAAGTCCACATCAGCTTCCATTGCACCAAACAGACGTCTCCCCTGGCCCAGCAGTACCGGGACGACGGTAATAACAAGGTCTGAGATAAGCCCCTCGCGCAAGAAGGCTTGCACTACCTTCCCTCCGTCTACATAGATCCGGCGTATACCTTGCGATGCCAGATCCGCCATAAGCTCTGTAGGCTGTTTGCTGGTGAAATTGACCTTGCCCACTAGCGCATCAGGCACAGGTTCTTCGCTGAGTCTTGCAGACA
Organism: Pseudomonas sp. UBA6315; assembly: GCF_002438125.1. NCBI lineage: Bacteria > Pseudomonadati > Pseudomonadota > Gammaproteobacteria > Pseudomonadales > Pseudomonadaceae > Pseudomonas > Pseudomonas sp. UBA6315. The sequence goes on along the minus strand of NZ_DJTF01000076.1, from coordinate 57,117 downwards.
AAACCAGTACGGGGCGGTCATAGGGCCAAGGCCCCAGGTCTAACACCTTTTCGTAAGTTCCGCGGCCCATTACGATCAGGTCTATGTCAGCGATGAAATCTCCGTAGCCATGATCTTCGGATGGGTCGTCTCGCTCCATCAGCCAGTTCACATCGCCGTTGAGCCGGGCGATGAACCCATCCAGGCTGGTTGCGATGAAGGCATGTCCGGTCGTCATTGGTTGGGTTCTCACTTTAAATATACGGCGTATATTTTATCTGTGAGGAGTGGATAGAGCAATTAGGTTTTGGGAAATCTGACTTTTACCCGCATTCGGCCGCCCTCGCATCTTCCCAGTACTGCAGCAGTAGTGTGGAAAAAGCGACCTCAGGCCGCACCGCTCGCGGCCTATGCGTCGAACCTGTCTAATATGCATTGGCGACTTTGGGCGACTTCACTCAGTAAAACCGAGAAACTGAATCACGGTTTTAGACAGCCTAAGCACCCTCCTCCGGCGTTCTGCCGACCACCCCATTCCCTGTAGAAACCCTCGCAGGCGGGCTACCTCTTGGCCGGCCGCAAGATTTCGTGAACGTAGTAATTCGGCTCAGACTCGGTGTATTTGAACAGGCCGCACGCGTACCACTCCTCGTGCTCGGTCAGACCGTACAGGCGCGCCGACTCGACAAACTCGAGCATCTCACACAGCTGATCGGCATCCACCTCTCGGCGCCGGTGCGCGGCCATCGCCATCTCGCTCAGGACGGCCGCCCGTCCATCTGGGTCGGTAGCCAGGGCGCACTGGTCATTGAGCTCATCCAGCCATGCTGTCGGCAATCTGCTCATCATCCTGTCCTGCACCACCAGGACTGCGCGTAGACCACGCCGTCGATTTCCTCGAAGCCGGTGATATTCATCCCGAGCGTGCCCATGCCGTTCACGCAAGCGTCGTGCAGCCGGGGGATGATGTCGCCGCTCGGCGTTGGATTGAAGACCCAGGCCTCGATGCACGGCCGCCCCAGCACTTTGCTGTCGCCGTACTCGATGTGCACGTCGGCGCGCAATGGCGTGAGCTTCTTGAGCTTGTCGCTTGGGATTGCCACGCCGCGCTCTCGGCGGCGCACGAGGAGGAAGTACATAGGGCACCAGCACTGTATAAAAAAACAGTATGGTATAGACGGACCTGGACTCGGGCAATTGCCGATCAGCGGCTCAGTGAAGCGGCGGCAGATCCTTGCCTCGGGCCTTGGCCACGACGCGGAGCTGGTAATCGGAGACCGCCTGGAACAGCGATTCCGCGAGCAGGCGAAGGCGTTCGACCTCTTCATGAGGCTGGCCAGCTGCCTCGGCCTCATGGTACATCCGCATAGCATCCACAGCCTGCTGGATGAGGGGCTCGCCAGCCTCAACCATTCCGATTAAAGTGCGCTTTTCCACTGCCCTACCCTGATCAATTGATCAGCGCATTATAGGAGGCTTCGCAGGCCAAGCCGGCTATTCTGGCTCGGTCATATGCTTTCGCCAGCTCTCCCGCTCGAGCATCAGCCCGTGCGAACAGGTCAGAGAGCACCATGGCGGCGCGGGTGGCTGCCTGGCCTCGGGCGATAGCGGCGGTATCCGTGCCGGGACAACTGACGGTGGCGGCGAACTGGGTGGCGTCACTGCGCAGCCGCTGCCCAGCAACATCGGCGCCAGCAGTGCCAACATCAGCAATTGTTCTTTCTTCCTGAGCATGGGCTCTCGCTTCCTCCTGCGCCTGGGCGCGTCGTTGTTCTTCCTGTCGGGCGGCACGCTCGCCGATCACCTCGGCCAGGCGGTCGCCGGCGTCCCGTTGTGCTGACGCGGCAGCGGCCTCGGCACGCTCAACCGAACGGCCGTGCTGGTACGTCAGCCAGTAACTACCCAGGAGCGCCAGTAGCAGCGCACACCTGATGGCCCAGGAATTCATACCAGCACCCGCAGCGCCAGGTCATACAGCGCCAGGCGCTCGGCTGCGCCGAAAGGCACCTTGCCAGGCTGCCCGGTGTTGATGATGCTGCCGATGTCGCGGATGCGGCCGGCGTCGGCCATTTCGTTCAGCCCGCGTTTCGCCCACCACCAGGCGGCGGACTGGGCGGCATGCTCAGGCTGCTCGAGCAGTTGCGGCTCAGCCTCCAGCGGCAGACCCATGCCGGCGCCGGCCTCGCGGTAGTTGTTGCGCCCGGTGACCTGCAGGAGGCCGCGCCCACGATATCGATGACCATCCCCGGACGACTCGGGGCCGTTACCCATGCGGCCGCCGTACACCTTATTGGCAATCTTCTCCGGCTGCCGGGCGTAGCCGGTTGCGGTCTGGATGGTGAACCGAGAGGGCCAGGTCCGCACCAGCGCCTCGGCGCTGTAGTTCAGGTTCTCCACCAGGTTGCGCAGCTGGCCGGACTCGTGGCCGACCTGGGCCAGGAAGGCAGCCTGCCGGATTCGGCTGTCGATCTTCCAGCGCGCCATCGCCCGGTTCAGTGCAGCCACAAAAATGCCCGCGACTGGGCGGGCATTGGGGAGGATCTGCAGCAGCTGCTGCTCGGTGATCGGCATCAGACCTCCTCCTCTCCCGTAGTTTCGGACACGATGTCCGCCGCCTCCTGAACAGTGACGTTGACCTGGGCGGAGTAGCGTTTGATCAGCTGTGCGGTCAGAACTTCGGCGCCGGGTTGGACTTTCAGCAGCTCCCTGGCGGCGGCATCCGCCTCGGCCTCGGTGGTGTACTCAACGGTGCGGGTCGGGTCCAGAGCATTGGTGCGGTTGATGACGATGAACGGCATGGGTTTTCTCCAGGCAAAAAAATACCGCCAGGCGGCGGTCGGTGAGTTGGATGTATTCAGGCCGGCAACGCGGGCCAGTCAATCTCGACGGGATAGCCGGATTTCTCAGGCAAGCGGTTCAGCGCCACACGGTAGTGCTTCCATTCCTTGAGCCGAGCTATCTCAGCATCGGTAGCTTCTTCCAGGTCTACTGCGTCCTGCAAAGGAGCAATGGCGGCATCCGCGATCAACCGAAGCCGGGCAGCCTCTGCCTGCACGACCTGCAGCGGGTCCACCGGCTCAGGCGGTAACGGCTGAGGCAGCTCGATCGCGGGAGGATTCTCGACTGACACATGCAGAGTGATGCTGTGAAGCAAATCTGCCGGCTCGCCATCCTTGGTCACGCTCACTAGCAGGACGCCATCGGCAAAGCTGGTGGCCACCGATGAACCGGCGTCCATCTGGTTGATCACATAGCCCCAACCTTCAGGCGGCGGGCACATGCCCAACGTGCCGGCCACCAGGTACTGGCCGGGGCCAGGGTGCTCGACGGTGATATCGGACTTGCCGAGCGACGTGATGTCGAGGATCGAGCCGTCGCCCTTGAGGTTGATTGCTGCTCTTGCCATGGTCAGATCGCCTTCAATGTGCCGTCAGCGGCTCGGGTGGTATTGCCAGTGTGGTAAACGACATTAAAGGCGGCGCTCTGGCTATAGTCGCCAGAGCGGAAACCCAATATGCCTGCTGGCGATACCCCCATGAACAGTTGTGACCCTAGGTATCCAGCTCCTGGGAAGGCCAAATTGAGCATGGTTCCGAAAGCCACTGGCCCATTACGGGTATCCGGGGTGATTACGCCAAAACTCGTGCTCCATGTATCGATAGATCCCATTATCGAGGAATTTCCGACAACGGATTTATCGCCAAGCCCAAGTGCAGGTGCAGTAAGCACTTGGCCGGCGCCTGTACCGATCGTGGCCACAGCCGCGCTGCCCAACTGAAGTCCCGCCCTCGCGGCCGCCGGCGTGGTCCCGCCCGTTCCGCCCTTTGCCACCGGAAGTGCGGCCGGCAGCGCAGTCGCAACGTCATCACCTTGAGAGACGCCGGCGATCCAGTTGTACACCTCTGTAAAGTTTGCCCTCGCCTTTACCCAGGCGGACCGGCGATCGTCGCCACCTGCGCCCGTTGGCGAAGCGCCGAGATTGATTACTTGCTTTGCCATATCGTTACCTTAAAGAGGTTTCATGGGACGGGAGGCGAAAAGCGTTCGCCCATTCACGCTTGCAGGGTTGATGCCGTCGAAATTCTCGCAGTACATCTGCAGAACGCTTCTATTCCCTGATAAAAAACCGCCGAAATTGGCTCTTATCTGCTGAGTTGTTTGGCCTACATGTGTGCTGGAAAAAAGAGCATTTCCCAGCACGTAATCGTCATAGCTGCCCGTCCAGGACATCTGCGCCGGGGAAGCGTAGTACCCGATCCCTGTAATCGGCGTCCCTGCCGTGGAGAATGAGTTGGTAGCTGGCTGACTATTCAGCAGAGAGAGGTTGGCTGAGGTTACGAACAGGCGGTTTCCCTCGGCATCCTTGATCGAGGCGCCATAGCCCCCGGCGGGAGTGATTGGCGTCAAGTAACTCGCGCAAAACCATTTGATGGCCATGGGGTACAGCGCTACGTCTCCATGAGCTGATCTGGACGGAAACCCCTTAATTCGAAACCCAGTCCAGTTACCCGGCGACCCCTTGACGTGGAAACTTCCAATCATCATGTAGTCGGCGGCATTGAAGAAGATCAGCGGCCGCTCGTAGGTGGTGACCGGCGAAGGAAACACAACTTCGCCCCACTCGATAAAGCTGCCAGAGGGCCCTTGCAGTCCTAGGTTGAACGCGCCGTTGTACCGAACCGTCAGCACCTTGTTGATGGCGTCAATCTGCGTGCGGACATTGTTATTGCTCGACCGTATGCCGTAACTCCCTGCTGCTGAGAAAGGCTCGCCACCTTGTGACAAGATCATCACCTGCCACTGCCGACTCATCGGTCGCCGCAACTGGAGCTGCCCTTGGGAATACCATGCCTGCGGGCTGTAAGAGCCGGTGTCTCCACCATCAAAAAGGGAATCAACAACGACAAATGACGCCGCCTGGATCTCCGGAATGGCTATGTATTGATCCAAAGCATTGTTGCCTGTTACCTGCATCATTTTCAGCGAGCGAATTGGCGTGATGGTCGTATCGAAGGTGATGACTCCGGCCGCATCTCGCGTCCGGAGCCCATACAAATCAGCCATTAACTTACTCCTCCCGCAGAGTTATAGGCCAAGCTATAGACGTACTGAGTTAGCCTGCCCACGGCTGTACGCTCTACGCCGTTGGCGTCGTACACATACAAGCCGCCGTTGTTCAGCAGCGTCGAGCCGTTGCCGTCCTGGCCGCGAACGGTGAACGCCCCGGTAACCAAGTTGATCTCAATGAGCGGCAAGCCCTGTGAGTTGACCGCCTGGGATTTCAGCGTCATGCCGAGCACCAGGTTCTGGATGAAGGCCGTGTTGATCACCGCCTGGTTGATGAACACCTGACCGTTCGAAACCACAAACGGGAGCGTCACCTGGCCAGACGACTGGTCAACGATCGCGAAGCGCTGGGCATAGGCAAGAATTTCGCCTGTTTCACCGTTGCTTCCCAGCGCCAGCCCGGCCATCACTCGGCGACCACCAGAGATCGTTTCGGCCTTGATGGTCGTCATGGCCGAAACTCGCCCATCTACTCCTGCGATCGTCTCGGAGACCTGCTGAACAGTCGCGCTGACTGCCTGGACCGATCCCTCGACCTCACCAACTTGTGACTGCACCGTGTCGATGCGCTTGCCGGTGGCAATACCGCCCTCGATCCGAGCGGACTGCTCCGTCCAGACGCCGACAAAGCTCCCGACTGCGCCAGCCAGGCCGCTAGAATCACCCTCCATTTCCGGGTTGACCTGGACATAGAGCCCGTCGATCCGCTCCGCCTGGGCGGTAATTGCCGTTCCCTGCTGGTTCACAGTGGTGTTCAGCTGGCTGATAGCTGTGGCCTGCCCACTCACCGCCCGAGCCGATGGCCCAGCCACGAACGGCGAAGGCATGTTGCTCTCGCCTACCCGTTTCTCAATCATCACCGAGTCGATAATCGACGTGAGCCCCGCGACGGCGCTCATGTTGAAGTAGATGGTGATGCCGATCTTCGCACTGTCCGTCACGGTGACCGGGAAGGTGATGCGGGTACGCGTGGTCGGCAGAGCTATGGTCGGCGAGTAGCGGTGCGTGCCGTTGTACAGCGAAATCCGGCCATTGGTGGGGGCACTGGACTGGATGTACATCGAGACCAGGTAAACGCCCGGCTCGATCCGAACGTTCCAGCCGGCCAAATTGTTGGTCGGGGTCAGCATCAGAAAGCTGTTGGTACTGCTGCCCGCCTGGTAGCCGAAGCCGGAATCGGCCTCCGGCACCACCACGCCCACACGAGTGACACCGCTCCCGATCGACGTGGCTGGAAGCGTTGTCGAGGTCAACCAGCTGTAGTCGTCTCCCAGCAGGTTGGCGCCGCTGCCGCCGATACCGCCAATGGTGCTCTGCAGCTGGGTAACCGCCTGGCCCTGGGAAGTCAGGGTGTTACCCTGCTGGGTTACGGTGCTCTGCAGGGCCTGCAAAGCGCTGTTGTCGGCCTTGCCTGCCACCGTGTTGTTGAGCTGGGTGAGCGCGGAGCCTTGGCTAGAGATTGCGCCCTCGGCGGACGTAACGCGCGCGTCGATCGCTTGCAAAGCCGCAGCCTGAGACGACTGTTGCACGCTTCTCCTGTTTACGACAGGGCGCCCAATCCAAGCTGTCAGCTCATCGGCGCCCGTGCTGGCTCGAAGATTGAGCTGCACAGTCGTTGCGCCAGTCGGCATGGTGATAGCACCACTCAACGTCAGCCATTGCCCGTTTGCAGCCGTGACGCTCGTTGAGGTTGGAACTACCCAGCCATGATTCACCGCAACGCCTGATGCGTCATAGGGCTGAGCCCACAGGCCAAGCTGACGTGCCGAAGCCCCCTCTCGATAGATCTGCACTGCGACATCCAATACCTCACCTTCCCGCACCGCTAGCCGCACGGTGGTGTTGTCACGAGCGGACGCGGCCCATTGCAACCGCTGATACAGGTTGGCCGATGGAGACGAGGCGTAGACGAGCTTTGCCAGTCTCGCAGAAGGCGCGCCGACCGGCACAGCGCCATCGTTCCGATTGACGATCGTGACCGTCACGTTGCTGGTAGCCGGTAATGCATCACGCCCTGCTGCGAAATCAGGATCAAGCACAAGGTTCTCGCCGGACTGCGCCGAGATTGAAGCCTTTATGTTGGTGATATCGCTGCCCTGGGCGGTGATCGTCTGACCCTGCTGAGTAACGGTGTTGCTCAGGGCCGAAACGGTTGAGGCATCTGCTTTACTGGCCACCTGGGTCAGCGCGCTGGCAGCTGCCGCTGCTGCATCCGTGGCAACCTTGTCCGTCACCGCCATCCAGGTGCTGCCGTTCCAGCGCTTCGGTGTGTTCGCGCTACCCGTGGTGTCGATCCACAGGTTCTGCGGCAGCCGATCCGCCACTGCCGGCGCCGTCGGCTGGTAAAGCACCTTGCCTTTGGCCCCAGCGGCATCAGCAGCAGCCTGGGCCGCCTGCTGGGCCGCCGTCACGTTCTGGTTGGTCGTGGTCAGGCTGTTGGTCAGGCCGGTGAGGGCCTGGCCCTGGCTCGACAACCCCTGCTCGTTCTGCGCGACTCGGCTCGATAGGCTGTCAACAACCGCAGAATCGGCTTTGCCGGCAATGCTGGTCTGCAGGCCGTTGATTTGCTCGGCCTGGGCCTCCACCTTGCCACCGATGTCGGTGACCGTGGTTTCGACAGTGCCCATGCGCGCGGCCAGGCCATTCGCCGTCTGCACTGCTTGGCCGATATCGGTCCAGTAGGTGACGTTGGGCGGCGGATTGCCGGCCGGCACGGCCTGCTTGGCCTGGTACAGCTTGCCGTCGTCGCCCAGCACGCCCTGGCCAACGGTATAGGCCTGAGCAGGCTTGTACGGCATCGAGTCGGCCAGGTCGGCAATACCCTCGATCTGCTCTTGCAGATTGTCGGCGACCTCGCGCACCTGCTCATCCAACTGCTGAAGCCGGTCATTGACCGAGCCTGGCAGATCTGGCGGCCCGTCGATCAGCGCGATTTTTTCCCGCATCGCCGGCGCCAGCTGGCCGTTCTCGATCTTGTCCTTCAGGGCGTCGAGCATGTTGCTCACGTCCGTCGATGTGGAGGCCACAACCTTCAGGAAAGCGCTCACCCCGTAAGCGTTCTTCGAGCGCACGAAGTAGGCGTAGTTGGTAGCGAAAGACAACCCGGTATGGGTCAGGGTCAGGCCTTGGCCCAGATAATCCCCCTGCGTGGCCTGCGGATTTGTCGAGAAGAAATACTCGTAGGTGCCTCCGTTCAACCCATGCAGCGCGTTGCCCGGGATTAGCGTGATGGTGTCGATGGTGGCTTGCACCACGCACGACTCCGGGATCGGCGGGCCGTCGATGCTGACCGTAATGCTGGCCTCGCCGGAGCGGGTCAGCGGGCCCAGGGCGGCCACGCTCATGGTGTAATTGCCGGACGGCAAGCCAGCGATAGGCAGCTGCAGTGTGGTCTCGGGCACCTGCTGGGCCTGCACTGCGGTACCACCCTGGCGGACGGTTACGGCGTAGCCGGTGACGATCCCGGTAGGCTGCACCCAGCTCAGCACACCCTGGCTCACCTCTGCCGTTTCTGCAGGCGTCCACGCAACATTGGTAGGGCTGCCCAGCCCCCCGGCCGGCATGCTGATGAAGCCGATAGGGTTGTACGGCTGCCCCACCGCATCATCGAACTGGGCTGCTTCATACTGCTGCAGCTGCGCGGTGCACCCTTGGTCCGCCCCCATGCTCCAGTTGGTGACGATGAACTCGCCCAAGATGTTCAGCGACGGCAGATTCACGCGAACGGCGCGGCCAGGGCGGCAGTTGTAGCCGAGGAAGTTCATCGGCACGCTGATGGTGCCGCCCGCGCGCCGCCGGCGCAGCTCAATGTTGGCCAGGCGCTGGGCCTGATAGGCGTCGGTCACGTAGGAGAATGACAGGGTTTCCGCCGCCTCGCCGCCGTCCTCGACAACCCATTGAGCAATGCTCACCTCGGGGTAGTCGGTTTCGGTCCACGACTGGGCGGTGTCGATGAACGTACCGCGTACGGTGTTGATGGCTGCGTCGTTGGTAGGCTCGGTGCTGCCGGTGATAGTGCCGATCACCATGTCCTCGGTGACTTCGAAGTCGAAGGGGCCGTAATAGGCCCCGGCCTGGAACATCCAGCGCCCACCGACACGGATGGTTCGGCCGCCGCACGCAGCCTCGAGCTTCTGCAGAACGCTGGTGCGCTGCTCGTCGGCGCCGATCACGCAGCTGCTGCGGTAGCGAGGGCTGGTGGTGTCGGCAGGGTTGCCGACTGATTCGTCGCAGACGTTAGCGCCGCTGGCGAAGGTCTCGAACACTATCTCGTCGTCCGGCACGCCGCAGCGGTTACGCAGGAACCAGAGGATGTGCAGCGCGGTGTTTTCCGTGTACACGGCCATGCCGGTGCGCGGGTCGTAGATATCGTTGCGCCCGCGCACGATGAAGCGCGCGTCAGGAATGCCCGACGGAAACTTCTCGCTGCTGTACTTGAGCGACAGGCGAACGAATGACAGGCCACGGCCGATCTGCTCGTCTTTCCAATCCGGGCAATTGACCTTGAGGAAGGCGTTTACTTGGGTTGGATTGACGATCAGCTCATAGGAGGCGTGCTCGCCGTAGGTAGCGATCTCCTCCTCGCCCAAGTAGATGTTCTCCAAGGCGTCGACCGGCCCTTCGCACAGCACGTACACAAGGTGCAGCATCTCGCCATCAGCTTGATCTCCGGCCTGCTCCTGCGCCCACACCAACACACCACCGGTGCTGACGCGGCCCAAGATGAAGCGCGCAGGCGCCTTAGAGGAGCGCACGGTCTGTGTCGAAGGCTCGTTGTCGCGCAGCGGCGACTTGGTGTTGAGTTTCTCCTGCTGCTCGGCCATATAGAAGGCCAAGCCGGCACCGATAGCCGCGCCAACCGGGCCGCCCTGCACGAAGCCAATGACCGCGCCGACGGCGACCTGAGCAATCTTCCTGACACCACCGGACATTATTCAACTCTCCAGACTGCAAGCGGCTCACACACCACGCGGGCCACCCCGTCGTCAGTGGTTGCCCAGAATTCATTGGCCCAGAAGACCGCCATGGCCTTGCCGCCTGGCGCCTCATACATCGCGATGTCACCGCGCTGGATAAACGCCGGCGCAACCCTGGCGAAGCAGGCATCCCAAGCCGCCTCGAGGCTGCCGTGGCGCTTCTTCAGCGCCCGCTTGGCACCCGCCTCGGTTTTGTAGGTGCCGCGATAGGCCTCGGCCGGATCAGTGCCGCACACCGCCACCGCGCAGTCCGCGGCGAACAGGCAACAGTCGAATTCGCCCCATGAAAAAGGCCGCTCTAAGGCGGCCTTGATCACTTCGCTGAGGCGTGTGGTCCAGTCTCGGTAGCGCATGCCTATTTCTCGTAGGTAAACGTCGGCGCGTCCTTCTTGGAACCCCAGTAGATGGGCCATTCGGACATTTGGGCGACTGCGTAGAAGAATCGGTCGCCCTGGTGGCGAGCCCGGTGGTTTTCGTCGGTGAAGCGCTCGGTGCCGGTGCGGCTCCACTCGGCCATTCGGTCAACGATAGGGACGGTGATCTTGTTGCCGTCCTCGCCATTGCCGGCGTAGGAAAAGGTGGCTGCGTCCATGCGGCCAGAGAAGAGGATGTCGGCGGCGTAATTGCCCTGCTCGTCGAACACGACGAACAAGAGCTTGCCGGACCGCCCGCGGCAGCCGCGGATGTTGGTTTCGGTGATGATGTAGCTGTCCAGGCCGGTCAGCGACAGGTCGATCGACATCGGCGAGTTTGAGTTGTCGCTCTCCTGCGACTGGCCAACCTCACCGAACTGCCCTACCCCCAGATACGTGATGCCATCGATCACCAGGTCGCCGGTACCGGTGTGCGCGTATACCGGGCCATCCTCGAAGTCGAGCTGGCAGGCGTACACACTCAGGAATCTGCCCGTGGCGATGATATCGACCACGCTCTGGCTGAATGGAAACGTAGAGGGCATCAGAAGGCCTCCCGGAACTGGTAGCTGCCGTTGGAAACGGCCTGGCGCACGGTCATGCTCCAGGTGTCCTGGGTCATCCGCATCTCGGAGTAAGGGTTGAGGTACTCAATGGCGGCACCAACCCCAAGGGTGCGGCGAACGCGCTTGTTCACCTGCACGACCGCTTGTCCTTGGGCATTGGCGACTGCCGGCTTAACCACTTCGAACATCTCACCAGCGATGGTCATGTAGTCGCCGATCGCGAACATCTGGGCGTTCGGCGTTGCGCCGCCGACCTGAATGGATCGCGACTGCGACGGCCCGCTGACGACCTTCAGTGCACCGACGCTGTTACCACGACGACGCGTGAATGCCGGCACGTTGACCGTGCCGAACATCCCGTCCAGTTCGCCCAGGAACGACGACAGCTGCCGCTCCTGCTCACGCGTGAGCAACCCGAACGTGATGGTGCACTGCCAATACGCGCCAGGCTGCCCAACAATTTGCTGGGCATTGGAGAGCGTCGAGGTGAAGGCGCGGCTGTTGTTGACTAGGCCCCACGTCATTTCTGACGGGCGCAGTGATGCCGGCCATTGGATAGCCATGCAGTACTCCTTCTTGCTATCGGTTGCGGGCGATCAGCTGCCGCGCCGGCCCGTTCATCTTGAAGTCGCGCAGCACCAGGTTGTAGCCGTCCTGTGCGCCCTTTTGGGCAGCCTGCTGGATGCGGGCCAGGGTTGCGTCGTCAGCCGTACCCTGAACGGTGATTTCCTGCTTGATCGCAGGCATAGAGCCAATCGAAGCATCCGACTGGCCGCTGGCATAGGACGAGGCGTTCGACGCAACGCGCGGCGTCACGAAGCCACCGGAGGCATAGCCCTTGACGTTGAGGCCCTCCAGGTAGTTGCGCATGCCGGGCTGGGCCACCACCTCCTTGCGAAGGACGAACTCACCACCGTGCACAACGCCTTTCGGCTCGAACTTACCACCGTCGCCGGTGTAGCCGCCGCCAGAGAACCCGGACGACGCGATCGTTTCGCTGAATCGAGTCATGGTGCCCTGCCCCAGCGACTGGCTACCGCCAGTGATGAAACCGAATGCCGAGCCCAAGAAGCCCGCCGCAGCCTGTCGCACCTGGATGCGGATCAGGTCCTCGATCACGTCATCAGCAAAGTCCTTGAACGATAACTTGCCAGTCTTCACGAAGGTGGCCACAGCGTCTTCCATGTTGCTGAAGGCATTGGTGAACAACGTTCGTGTCTGACCAGCTACGTTCTGGGCCTGCTCGAGGTAAGTGTTGAAGGCAGCCTTCGCGCCGAGCGACCAGCTGGATTGTTGCTCATCTACCCGGAGGTAGTACTGCTCCTGCATGGCAAGGCGCTGGTCGAGAGCGTTCTGCAGCGCGGCATTCTCCTTTTGGTAAAGCTCTTCGCTGATCCTGCCCTCGTTGCGCTGCTGCAGCAGGTTGTCCATCTGCTGCTGATACTGCTGTTCGATGCTGAAGCGCTCTTGGAGACGCTGCTGTGCCTGGTCACCGAGGCCTGCGCCGGCCAGGTTGCTGTTCAGACCTATCGCGGACCTCTGCAGTTGGCTGTTCAGGTTTGCTTCGAAGGCAGCAAGCTTCTGCGCCTCTTCAGTGGCCACCTTACGCAGCTGCATTTCGCGCTCGAGCGCAGCGTTGCGCTTCAACTGAGCAGTGATCAGGTCCTGATTGGCGACCAGCGACTTCTGGTCGGCGGTCAAGGTTTTCTTGTCCTTGATGTCGGCCAGCTGCTGCTCCCACTTGACCAAGGCTTGGCCAGCCTCACCGAGTTTCTGCACTTCGCCTCGCTGGGCGCCGATGAGGATGTTCTGTTGCTGGAGTACTGAGTACTGCTGGCGGGCCTGGTCGAGCGCCTTGGTGCCGGCGTCCTCCCGGTAAGCAGGAGTCTTTTTGGTTGCAGGGTCTTTGTACTGCTCTTCGATGTCGGCGCGAACGCGCGCAATAGCCTCTGGCTTGAGCCGCGCATCATTTGGATCAGTCTTGCGGATCTTTTCCAGAGCGCGTTCGTACTTTTGCAAAGCATCGGCGCGCTTCTCTGCATTGGTCCAAGCTGACTTTTCAAGAGTGTCGACCTCATGCATGGCGATGATCGAGTCGCGCTGTCTCTGCCGGTAGTTTTCCTGAGCCTGGTCGATGGCTTGCTGCGTTCTGAGCTGATCTCCCAGAGCCTTTACTCGGCTTTCAAGAAGGGTGCGCTCGGACTTCAGCTGAGCGCTACCGGCAACGACCTTGTTCTCGCTTGCTCTTTTTTCCAGGCTGGCCAGCGCCGACTGCGCCTCGGCCAGTTGCTGGGCGATACCTTGAGAACGTCCGAAATTAACCGCAGCATCGCCGGCAGCCTTCGTTGCACCCCAAACCCCACGCCAGGCCTTCTCGATCCATCCAAGATTCTCAACAATCTCTTTCGATCTTGTATTGATGGTCTGGGCGTAGGTGTCAGTCAACAGCTTGGCTGCGCCGACGGTGTCCCCCTGATCCTTGAGAGCCTGGATCTGGGCGTATGTGCTGGCCGTGAGGAAATTGTATTGATCGTTCAGCTCTCGCGCCGCTGCAACTGGGTCCTTGCCGATCTTCACAAAATCGGCAATCGTTTCCTCTACCGCACGACCAGTTGCATCTTTCATCTGCAAAGCGGCGGTAGTGACGACCCCGAAGCTGTCACCAGCAATTTTTCCGCTGTTCGCTACCTGAGCCAGAGCATCCGCGGCTGCACCTGTCGTACCCACCGTAGTGCTGATCTGCCTCGCAAGATCAGCCATCGCCCCGACATTGCTGCCTGCAGCATTTCCGCTAAGCACCAGCGCCTTCCGAAACTCGTCCGCTTCTTGCGAGCCTTTGTAATAGGCAATGCCCAAGCCAGCTGCCGCCGCGCCTGCGACAGTAAATGGGTTGACCAAACCAACAGCGTATCCACCCAGCGCCCGCATCGCTGGCCCGATCCCGCCAAACATATCTTTCAGCTGTCCGCCCTGCTGGAGCAGAACGGTAAACGGGTTCATCCCGCCCTGTAGGGAGACTACGATGTCGGTGAACTGAGCAGGGACACCGCGCAGGGCTGCGGTATATGCCTTGGTCGACATACCAGCCGCCTGCGCCTGTCGGGCATACCTGTCTACGGCCTGCTCTGCCGATTGAGTGCTTGCCGCGAGATCCTTGATGAACACGCCGGAGCTTTTTGCCTGGAGACCAACGGTGCCTGTAGCGGCCTCAGCACGTTCTCCTGCTTTAGTCAGCTTATCGAGATCGTCCGCAGCCGAGACTGCTTCACCTGACTCAACTTTGATGCCTAGAACAGCGATATCACCCTGGCTCATACGTTTCTCCAGACAACAAAAAACCCGCCGAAGCGGGTTGATTTTTCTTACGAGGTTTAACCCTCGTCTTTGGCCTCGCACAGCGCGCGGTCCAATGATGTTTCGCCTTCACCTTCGAGGGAGACGGTTTGACCACCGCCATCTTTCCAGATCACGGTGTAACGTTTGAAGCCGACGTAACCGCCCATGGCGTTCTTCGAGTTCACCTCGCCACACACCCAGCCATCCTTCTTGCTCCGCTCATTCCTGAACTGAGCTGACGACGGGTCTGTGAGTTGCGCAGCAACCGCCTCTCGCGCCCGGTCGATATCGTTCTTCCCGCAGCCTGCCAGGGTCATCCCCACCAGCGCCACCAATGCCAAACGCTTCATGCGCACCCTCCTGGTTGATGAGGGCAATCTACACCATCAGCAGGAAGCGCCAAAAACCCCGGGCTCGAAGGATCGCGGGGCTAGAGACCCGATTTTAGGGTAAGCGCCATCGCACGCGATTTAAGGTTGGCCAGGCCCGCCTCCACGAAGCGGAACATGTCCATGTGCGAAACAGGAATGTCGCCAGGCGTACAGACCATTCCAGCCATCAGCTCCTGCTGGGACATTACGTAGGCATCGTCCGGGACCTCTTCGATGCTCTGCTCGCCTTCGTGGTTGAAAGCTACCAAGTAGCGCTTATGCGGACTGCCCTCGATCTTAGCCTGGTCGCGCTTTGGTAGAAACTCGCCCTCGACCACCGAGTAGGAGGCAATAAAATTTCGAGCGCCATCTAGGTGCTCGGTTGGAATGTCTGCGGCTGATCGAACTCCGAAAGCCGCATGAACTTGAGACCAAATCTTAGCCGTAGCCCGGCGTTGAATTGGCACAGGTAAAGCTGCCACCTTGCCCTTAACAATCGCGCCAAGCATGTGGAATCCATCGGTACCAATGGTCTGACCGAGCAGCGTCATCGACTGGTTCGTCTCGCGATGATTTAATGCGCGCCCTTCATTCCAGTATGACCATAGTGCGTCGTCGCATTCGTTCTGGTAGTCAATCACACCATCACGAAGCTCGGGCCGAACCTTACTGGCGTGAATCGACATCAACCAACCCGCGATCTTGCGCAGGGGGAGGCATGCCATTTCGTACCGTTTTCCATCGGATCCAGTTGTGGTGATCATCACCATAACTGAATTGAATCGCCCCCCTTGAAGCTTCGCGTGCTGGCTTTTCCAGTCCAGTCCCATCCCTTCTACAACAGGCTTCATTGGGATGAAAGGTTGGCCATCGCGCTCGATGAGCAGAAGTTTTGCCGAACGGAACGGGATGACACTGGATACAGCTGTGCTACTATTTGCCATGACGATTTCTTCTCCGAAGTTGATCTCGTTTCCCGAAGCCCTGACGACTCTCACCTCGTCGGGGCTTCTTCGTTTCAGGCTGCCGCCTGCTCCCGCCGCTTTTTCTCTTCCATCAAAGCGAACACTATCTCCGCAGTCTGCGAGCGGTAGTTCCTCTTCGCCTCGGTTTCCACCCATTGCTTGAGCTCCTCTGGCAATCTCATTTTCAGTTGTGGGTCTGTACGCATACCTGCATCCTCAAAGGACCACCGTGATCCCAAGAAATAGAACCACGGTGGTCCCATTGCTGTCAACACCACCGTGGTCCATTATCCGCGCCATGAGCAGAGAAGATTCGCAATTCAAGTTACGGTTGCCCGCCGCTCTGCGTGAGCAAATTGAGCAAGCAGCCCAAGAGTCCAAGCGTTCACTGAACGCTGAGATAGTTGCGCGCCTGGAGGAAAGTTACTCCAAGGGCGCATCCGCTCAGCCTATGTCAGAGCACGAAGCTGCTATGCAGGTCTTGGCCCAGATGTACCAAGAAACCCTCGATAACATTTATGAGCTGAAGTCGCGATCTCGCCTGAGCCCAATGGAGCAGGTCGAGCTGCTGCACGAAGAGGCTACTGCGAAGTATCTCCGCCAAGCGGCCGCACGAGCATCAATGCCGCCAGAGGATCGGCCTGCTCGGAGCAAGAGGGGGTCGATGCCCATCGGGATCGATAGCAAGTTCCACCTTGCAGCTTTGGCAGCGGAACACCCCCCGCAGCACAAACCGAAGAAGTAACCCCAAGCCGGCCAAGCACCGGCCGTTAAGGAGCCATGGATGTCCTGGTGGAAGAAGTTCTTCGGCGGATCGATTGCGGAGTCGCCTAACCCACAGCCGCATCCGCATCCGCAGATCGAGATTTCAAATCTGACACCCAATGACGATTCGCTGTATCTGGAGGCCGCACGCTTTGTTGTGTCGAGCCGCCGCTGCAGTGTATCGGCTGTTCAGCGCCAACTGAGAATCGGCTACAACCGTGCAGCGCGCCTGATCGAAGCGCTTGAGGACGACTGCGTTATTTCGGCACCTGATGCAGAAGGCAGTCGCCACCTACTCACCCTCCAGCAGCGGAGCGCCGCACGGCTACTGCCTTCCAAAGCCGTAATCGAACAGCAGCGAAAGCAAGAAGAGCTAGCTCTTCGTACCGCGTACCTCGTTGAAAAGTACGACGACCAATCAATCGTCCGGGCCATCCTAAAGGGGAAAATCTGGGAAGGGATGACTGCCGCTCAGCTATTCGACTCCGCCGGAGAGCCCGAGGCGATTGACCAAAAGTACATGAAGGACAAATCACGCGAAGTTTGGAAGTATGATCATGAAGTCAGCAATCGTTATCTACTTCGCGTAACACTGGAGAACGGCCTGGTGGTTGGCTGGGACTCTCGCAGCTAAGCCCGGCCAAGCGCAGCTCATATTTCACCCGTGATTTTCACGGGTTCATTCGCCTCAGCTCGCAAGGACGCGAACGATGCCTTCACTTAAGAAATCCTTTTCAAGCGGCTTACTCATGGTATCAGCCGCAATCGGCGGTGCTCTCCTCGAAGCCTCGACGGACCTTATCAAGAAGAACTTCGAATCGGCCTTAGTAAGCACCAGAAACACGCTAGAGGACTGGGCATCGCCTCTGCCGCGGGAGGCAGTCATTGGCCTCAATCTGATGTTCTTCATGCCCTCTGCATCAGGCGACGAGTCATGGGCCGAGGGGGTATCTGCGACCATCCCTTCAAGGAGCTGCCGGAAGCCTGGCGGCCACGATATCGTTAGGGCCTTTGATGAGTCACCAAACGGACACCGCACAAACACGATTATGAGTATTCACTGTCGACCGTCGGGAAGAGTCTCTGTATCACTGGCGCCACAGAGCGGTAACGTCAGGAAAATTTATGATGGACGATTCAAAGACGGCGATAAGGTAGGCTTCGCAGGCGTATCAGGAAGCTACGATGCAGGCGTTCTTACCATGCACCGCTTAGATGCAGTGAAGCCAACCGGTCCTTGGGAGCCCTTGAACCCGCCACAAGGTGAAATGAACACCCTCGAGTCTGTCTACGAGTAAGCATAAGCCCAGCCAAGCGCTGGGCTTTCGTATCCCAAAGGACTATCGGATGGCTATCACCGAAATCGGCTGCATGTCCCATCCTCGCCGTAAGTTCTTCGACCTGCATGTGGCGAACATGTGTTCGTCGGACGCTTACCAAGTACCCGCTAAGGGATAGTGTTCAATTCGGCACTCATGGGGTGGCCATCGCGTTTACACGTCCCATCCAGATATCGGTAGTTGATGTGCATCAACTGGCCTTTTTTGGGCCACTGCCTGCGTAGGAGCGTGCTTTGGTAATCAGCAGTTTCCGGTACGAATGTGATAGTCGCCCCCTTTTCCTGACATTCTGCCGTGGTCGATGCCTGGCCTACCTTCACGACCTGGGCCTGTAGCTTTGGATAGGGAAGCTTCAATACATCAGTTACACGTAGCTCCATACGGCAAATTTGCCACGTCGATGCTAGTACTGGCTGGCACATTACGAATAAGGGAATGGCAAATAGGGCGTAGCGAGTTGCACGGTAGTCCATTATTGGCCCTGCCTTGAACGTTGATAGGCTCACAAACTACTCTATCAATTCGCAGTCTTGATGCTTCAGACCATCCTTCAAGAGGCGAACCACGCTACCGGCGCCCCCATCATAGATCAGATCGTCGTATAGCATTACGGACTGCCGGTAATGGCCATTGAGAATTTCCAGCACAGCACAGATCGAATCCAGTCCCGCTTTGATCTTTTCACGGCTCGCAGGTGGGAGTGGTTTAGCGGCACGCCCCTGAACATGCAAGAGGTCAGTGTGCGCAATACGCTTGTTGCGATGATCGCGTGCAAATTTCGTGTCTGCTAGAGCTGAAATTACCGCGCCTTCCACCTGGGCACGTATTTTCGGATCACTGATGCACGGAGCAATAGCTCGAATGGAGAGGTTTTGCTGTGATTTGTTCTCGGGCGAGTCAGTAAGCCTTGATATCCCGAGCATCACTGCATCCCATAGCTGCGCTTGCACGACTCCAAAAAACGTAGGCGCCGAGCGGTTCAGGATCTGTACAGTATCCTCGTCAACACCGAAGAGCTGTTCATATTGCTTCCATAGCAGGAGCATATCGAGTAGGTGATCGTTGAGGTCGCAGTACATCGCACCGAGCTTCGCGCCCATGACTGTGATGCATAAATTCCTCTTTTCCGCAGCAGTGATCACGCCCAGCTCCTTCCTAGCCCTATAAAGCCATTCATCGTGCCATGCCGCCGTTTCGCTCTCAATTCCTGTCCGCCCATCCACCCTGGACGGAAACCCAGTAACCGGCCAGGGTGTCGGCGTAGTAGCGTTGTGCCCTCGCAACCAAATTGGAAGGCACACATGACGCTTGAGGAAGAATTTGAGCAACATCGGGAGCACCAGAAGGGTATCAACTCCGCATCTGTCGCCATCCTGCAGATGCTGGTTGGAGACATAGCCCATCGCCTACCGCCTGAGATGCTTACTGGACTCAGCCAGATCATTAGCCTCCATCGGCACAACGGCTGTGCAAAGAATTTGTCACCCGTGGCGGAGGAGGCATACAACCGCGTTTTTGATGAAGTGGAGGGCACTTTCATCGAAATTCAAAATGCCCGCTTGAGCCTAGAACGAGAAAAAAATACTCCCCGGCCCATTGATTGATAGCCCATGGATAGGAGATCAAATGTCAGATCAGAATGAGCTAATCACCCAGCTCAGTGCAGAGCTAAGCAGCCTGAGGAATGAGCTCCAAGCTTTAAAGGCTGGTAATGCGGCCGCTCTGGGAGCCATATCCGCTGCTTTGCGTGAGATTCCTGGCTACTCGCCACAGGTCATGGAGCAGATGCTCACCCACACGCTGAAGCACGGATGGCCCATGCCTGGGATCCCCGATAA
The DNA here is from genome assembly GCF_002438125.1 of Pseudomonas sp. UBA6315. Taxonomy (NCBI): domain Bacteria; kingdom Pseudomonadati; phylum Pseudomonadota; class Gammaproteobacteria; order Pseudomonadales; family Pseudomonadaceae; genus Pseudomonas; species Pseudomonas sp. UBA6315. Next base: position 37,501 of record NZ_DJTF01000076.1, on the reverse strand, counting down.
CGAGGTTACGGAGACGGCGTTTTCGGCCCCGCTTCGGTTTCTTCTGAATGATCAGCAGGAGGCTCGATCGTTCTTCCGAGGCCAGTGAATTCAGGGAACGTGATAGTTCCTTTCCGCAGGTCGATTCGCATGCCATGAGCCGAAATCATCACGAATGGATCATGGCTTCCATCGGTGCACTGTTTCATTCCCACCTCCTGCGGTCTAGCCGCATTAATCGCTACCCTACTCTGCCGCCTCGGCCATCACGGCCAGTGCTTCGTTTTCCATGGTACGTAGGTCGTTGAAGGCTTCGGAGAGCTCGCCGCGTTTCAAGCCAATCATCTTGGCGGTGCCAAGAATGGCCGTGTAGTCGAGCCCTGAGGGCCCTCCAGGCCCCAGGCGCCATTGAGTGCCTAGGGCCTCGAACAGGCAGAAGGCGGGCCACGCATCTGGCCACACCTCCACGTCCTCGGTTTCGATGTCGTCCAGGGTCAGCCCCAGAAACGCCAGTTGCTCGGCGGACGGGCCCTGTTCGTACAAGGCCCGCGCCGCCGCCTTCAGTTTCCCAAGCGGGCCGGGTTGTAGGCTTCCTGATAGGCATCCAGAACGGCTTGGGGTGCACCGACGCAGGTGGTCACCAGGTCGAGAATGGCCTGATCGGTGAACTTGTCGTCGAAGCCCCAGCCGGCGGTGACGGCCTTGATCTGATCGGCCTGCAGCTGTACCTGGCCGGCAGTGAACTGCTCGAGGCTTGCGCCTTCAGCCTTGCATTTCTCGGCATGCGCGTCGAAGGCCTGATTCCAGCCGTCGTACAGCTTGGCCAGGGCTGCACGATCCATGTAGCGGAAGGTGAACTCTACCGGTACCGGCTCGCCACCTACGCGAGGGATTTTCACCTCGGCGGTGAACGTTGGGTTCTGTGCGATCTTGATCTTCGCCATGAGGGTTCCTTACGCGCCGGCCAGGTAACGAAGCGAGCGAGCCGACAGCCCGACGCTGATGGTTCGGGTCATCACGTTGTTCCGCTCCATGGTCGGGTCGGGAGTGATGCTGACGTAGCCGGGGTACAGGATCTGGTCGCCGTTACGGAGCTTCATGCGGATCACGGCCAGCTCCTTCGAAGCGTCGTAGCCTTCCACGGCCTCGACGTAGGCGGCAGTCGGCTGGTCCTCCACTACGATCGACAGGCTGGTAGGGTTCCGGTTCGTAGGGAACTGCTTGTCATCGTCGTCCTCCAGGTATCCGACGGTCGCATACTGCTGCTCGCCGCCAGACGAGTTGAACGATGTGACCTTGGAGATTTGCACCCAGTCGGAAACAGGGAGAACGGAGCCTACGCCGGCGCCAGCGGTGAAGCGTTCCGCATCGCTGGTGTCCAGGCCGGTCAGGGAGAAGGCGCTGGCTGCGACGTTGGCCGCCTTCACGGCACGATCGTTGATCAGGGCCCAACCGGAGTTGACCAAGAGAACATCGCCGTTTTGGATGGTGTGATCGGCTGAAGTCGCAACAGGAGGTTTTGCGTTGGTCAGCGCGGTGATTGGGACGGCAGCGCCGATGACGCGTGCGATCTCCAGCACGGCGCCGTTCGGCAGCGGGAAGCGTGCGGCCATGGTGTAGTTCCTCTTGATAGCCCGCCGGGCGGCGGTTGGTTATGCCCCAGCGGGCGGTTGGTCCGCGACACCGCGGTAGGTGAAGCTGGTCGGGACCGTGTAGGTCGCCGACTCGGTGATGGTTGGGCCCTGGTCAACTGGTTCAGTGACCAAGCCCTCGAAGCCGTTGCGGCTGAGCGCCGAGTCCACTCGGAACAGGCTCGAAAGCTCATCAACCAGATTCTCAGCGGTTGCCAGGGGCCGGCCCGCCGGGCAAACGATGCTCACCTGGTAGACGCCGGTGTACTCGTAGGCATCGCTGCCCAGGTAGCGGCAGGTGGTGCCCGCCGGCAGCTGGAAAGCCTGCAGGTAGGTTTCGTCGGGCCCGGCCTCGAAACCCTGCTCGAAGTTCGCGACCCGGATCGGGCGCGCCGTGGCCCAGGCCATCAGCTTGATCTCGATGGCCTGCCTGGCTCGTGCTTGGCTCATACGCTGTTGTTCCTGATGGCTTCGTCGACGATGCGTTGGAAGTTGGCCAGGGTCACCCTGACCATGCCGACAGGCGCCTGTGTGGAATGCCCGTACTCGAGCGGGATGGCATACGGCAGGTTGTTAACGATGTACGCCGTCTGGCCGATGGTTAGCGCCTGCACCTGGGTGATGAGCGCGGTGATGGCTTCGCTGCCCGACGGGTCGATTCGGTCGAGCTCCTCAGTCGCCGGCGAATCCATGGAGAACTGCCAGTTGCCACGGAACCGTCCGCCGACGTATCCCTGGCCAGCTACCAATCCATTGGTGGCGAAGTTCTGCTCGCGCTCCGTCTTCGTCAGAGGCTTGGCGTACTTCACGCCCTTGCGCAGCTTGCCGGCGTTGGTGAAGTTTTCCTGGTTCAGATTGATTAGGGTGTTGCGCACCGCGACCTTGAAGTCGTAGTCATCGGCAGCCTTGTTGGCCTTGGTCCGGTGGGCCACGTTGGCCGCCCACAGCTCCGGGTTGCCGACCGGCGACATGCGGATCACGCTGCTGCCGATCTCGATCACAATCTCGCGGAAGGTGGCGTCCAGGGCTTGCTCCGCCTGCTCGGCGAACGCCCGTATGGCCTCGGCGAATCCACCCTGCTGTCCGCCGTACCGCTGGGCCATGTGTGAGCCGCGCGCCATGTCACTTCCTCAACTGAATGGTCCAGGTCGCCTGGGCCGGATCCTCGGAAACGTTGAGCACGCGGGAGCCGCTCACCTGGTCGCCGATCTTGGGCGCTGCGGTGACATCGCTGACAGCGCCGGCCTGCCCCTCGAACAGTTCGCTCTGAAGCACCAGCAGCTTCACATCCTCGGTCTGGATGCGGGTCCCGTCGATCTCCTTGGCCAGGTAGCTGCCGAACACGCCGCGCCCGGTGTAATGGACGGTGGAGGCCGGGACGGTGCCGCCGATCTCGGGGTCGTAACCACCCTTCACCTTGCGGGATCCAGCCACAAGCTTCACTGCGTCGGCCAGGCCATCAGGATCATCGAACGCTTCCGCCAGGTCGGCCTGGATTTCTTCTCGCATGCCCATTTCAAATAAACTCCAGCCAATCCCATGACAGAGATCGGACATGACAAAAAAAGCTGAATGCGAAATGGCGATACGCCAACTGGCTCACACCTGGGCGGGAACTAAGGAGCAACCGCCAGGCTGGCATCCGAGTTTCGGAGAGTTCAAAGACTGGCTTCGGGCCCAAGGTTATGGGCACTACCTTGAGTTCAAGAGCGTGATGCCCGCGAACGATGTAGCTGAGCAATGGTTTGATCAGGAACTGAAACAGACCTGGCGAAACTGAAGGCAGTTACACCCGTTTCAGCATAACGGTGCCAGGGCGCCGGATCCACGGGGCGATAAGGTCCAGGGCGAAGTTCTCACCAGCGGAGCGATCTACAGACCCCGCGACATAGGTCTTGCTGGTCGAGGTGCCGGCCTGGGCCGAAACGGTCTTGCTCTGCACCTCGCGCTGGGTGTCCTTGTAGAGCTTGCCGGCCGCTGCCAGCTTGGCCACCTGCGCGCCGGCAGCCACGATGGCATCTGGTCCCGGGACTGGCACCGGGCGCTTGATCTTGGCCGTGAGCCAGGCATTGGCCATGGCAACGGCAAGTACTGCATCACCGTCGCCTGCCCAGCCCTGCCCGAGCGCCTGGTCGACGTCACCAACGGTGATGAAGTCGGTCATGGCTTATTCCTTCGACGGGATGAGGGCCTGCAGATCGGGCTTGTTGAGGGTTGGATCGAAGGTGATGCCCTGGGCCGTCAGCCACTCCTTGAGCTCCGGCACCTTCATCTTGTGAGGGTCGGTCTCGTCGCCGCCCTCCTCCTCGATTGCCTTGTCGATCTCGGCCTGGCTGCTGACCGGGGCGTAGCCGTTCGGTGGGTAGGTCGACGCCTTGTAACCTTCTGCCACCCACTGGGCTACGGTAGGGCCGTCCAGGCGCAGGCCTTCCTCGATCTCACTCACGCTGATGCCCTGGCGCTGGTAAGCCTCGCCGATGTGCGGGGCGTCGCCTTGAACGGACACCGAGGTAGCACCGTCGATCACGCCGAAGAACTGGTCCAGGCGGCGATAGCAGGTGCCGCGCTCGCTACCCGGGGTGTTGGTGTAGATGACTTTCATGCAGATCTCCTGCGCAGGGCGCCAGGCCGGCGCCCCGCATCATGGGGTCAAGGGGTGGCGGTACCGCTGATGACTGCGGCGAACGGAACCTGCTTGCGGTCGAAGACGCGCTTCCAGTTCGCTGCTGCGGCGTACTGGGCGGCGGTCGGGCTCAGGTTGCGGTTCTCGCTGCCCTGCCAGCTGAAGCCGGCCGGCTGCAGAATGTAGGTTTTGCGCTCCCACAGCACCTCGGCACCACCGCCGTTGCCGCCGGCGGCGTTGCGCTGCATCTCGACCGGCATATGCGGGTCGCCCTCACCGTAACCGAAGGCACCTTGGCCGAAGAACAGCGAGAGGAACTGGCCCGGGGCGTAGGTCAGGGCGTCATCCATGAACACGGGCTTACCCAGGTAGGTAGCCAGGATGATCTTGCCCTGCGAGTCACGCAGGTACTCAATCATGTCCTGCTTGACCATCTGATTCATGACGACCGAGTGCACGCCGATGGCGCCGAACATGTCAGCAGCATCGCCGGCGGTGAAGGCGGCATCTTGGAAGGCGTTGGCGCTGATCGAGGCGCCCGCGTCCTTGACCATGTCGCCACCGTTCTGGGCGATGTTGGCTGCGATGATGCCGCGACCTGCGCCCATCAGATAACGCTGCCACTGGCGGGTCCAGTAGGTGCCGAAGCGGTTGCGGATGTGCTGCATGGGCTCGGAGTTGGCTAGCTCAGCAGTCAGATCGGAAACGCCGTAACCCTTGTTGAGGTACAGGGTTCGGGCGCGCATGCTGCCCTGCTCGGCCTTGCCGACGGCGCCCAGGTCGTCAGGGTCATCGTTGGAGATGTTCGGCGCCTCATCGGCATCGAGATCCTGCCAGTAGCTGATCTCGGAAGTGCCTTGGCCGTTCTTGGCAATGTTGTCCAGGGTGGCCGAGCGGGTGATGATGCCCGACTCATAAACGGCGGTCTTCTCTGGAGAATTCACCGGCTCCAGAGTGCCGTAGTAGTCGGCAACGAAGATGTCCGACAGTTGGGTAGATGCCATGGGTTAGGTTCCTCGGGTGGCTTGGAGTTTTTTGTACGCGTCGGGGTTGTCACGGGCGATCGCAGCGCGCTCGGCCTCGGTGTACTCGCCCCATTTCTTCGTGGCCTTGCCACCGTTGTCGCCGGTCTGCCCGGCACCCTGAGCCCTTGGCCACAGATGGGTAGCGGTTTCGCGCAGCGACTCCGCCCATTCGAGGGGAGACAGCGGGGTCTTGCCGTCCTTCCCGTACACAACTTCGCCGGCACGGTCGGTGGCAACGGGTTCGCCGTCCTCGCTCAATTTGAAGGTGCCGCGGGCGCGAAGGATGATGTCCTCGGCAGCCTCGGGCAGCGCGCCGGCCTTGATGGCAGCAGCGCGGATGGAGTCAGCCAGCACCTTGTCGCTGTACTTGGCAGCGAAGGCCTCTGCCTTGTCGGCACGCTCGTTGGCGGCCTTGACCTGCTTGTCCAGGTCGGTGCGCAGGCGCTCGGTGCGACGGCTGATGACCTCGTCCAGCTTGCCCTCGGCGATCAGCTTGGTCTCTTCGTCCTGGCCGGCCTTGTCCAGCAGGCCCTTTACCGCCTCGATGTCCAAGCCGTCGAACTGGCCCTTCAGCTTGTCCAGCTCGGCCTTGAAGGTCTTGTTGGAGCCGATCAGCTCGGTGTTTTTGGACTTAAGGCCCGAGACCTCGCCGTCCAGGAATTTCTGAACCTCGCCGCCGAGCGCTGCCTTCAGCGCGGCGGTTTGGGCATCGTCGAGGGTGAGGCCGTGGGCGGCCGGGTCGAAGTCAAAAGGCATGTGGCTATCCCCTGGGGATTGATTGGCCCGCCTGGCGGGCATGAAAAAGCCCCGCAACTGCGAGGCTTGTGGTGCGCGCCACGAAACCGTGGCCATTCGTTTTGTGGTGCGGGCTAGTTGATGTCGGCCCGCTCGAACGCCAACGGCTCCAACTCCTTGAGCTGGTCCAGCGTCAGCGGCTTGAAGTTCTTGTCCAGTTGCAGCGCGGCGAAGCGCTCGGCAGTCAGGCCGCCATCTCGGAACAGCTTGCCCCGCACCGGCCCCAGCGCAGCGTCCTGGAACGCCGCAGGCTGCGTTTTGAGCCACTGGTAGTAGCTGAGGCTTGCCGAGACCTGCCCGCCACCACCTGCACCGACGGCTGCCCGCGTAGCGCCTTGCCCGAACAGCGCCGACAACCTGGTGATCGGCGTGATGGTGGTCCGGCAATGGATGTGGAGCGGAGGCACCGGCCCCTTGCCCATCTCGAACTCGCGACCATCGAGGCTCCGACACTGCACGCTGGTCTTCCGGTCCAGGGTGGCGACGATCCGATAGCCAGGTACCACCTCGGCATTCGCCTTGAGCGTTTCCATGCGCGCGGTAGTGGCCACATGCTGGACTGCGGTCTGGACGACTGCCCGGGCGCTCCGGTTCGTGACCGCCAGTACGCCGTCCGTGAAGTTCTGCGCCGCTGTACCGCGCACGGCCTGGGTGATCTCGGCGTTGGTCTGCCCCTGCACTACCCCCATTCGGATGGCATTGGTTACCCTGTCCGCTTCCGTGCGGGTCCATCCGTTCAGGAAGGGCTTGAGCAGCTTGCCGCCGTCCACCCCGGCCACCTGCAGGGGCTGCGTGCTGATCGCCGCCCTGAGCAGCGAATCCGCCGGCAGTACCGCGTCGATCAGCAGTGCCTTGGCCAGGCTGCGTCCCTCGAACGCTGCCTCGTACTGCGCGATGTCCACCAAGTCGAACTGCATCCGATCGCTGAAGGCCTTGTAGATCTCCAGCAGCTTGCCGCCCACCCGCCCAAGAAACTCCTCCAACCGGCTCCGGCCGTAGGTGGTCAGTTCCTTGCGGGTGAGCTGGTCGCGAACATGGGTATCGGCGCGGCGCAGGTAGGTCTCGAACTTCTTGACCTCGCCAGCCTTGAGCCGCTCAAGCAGTACCGAGTGGCGGCTGACCTGCTCCAGCAGTTTCTCGTCCGCCGTTTGCTCCGGTTTCGTCGCCATCGTCTTTGTCCAGGTTGACGCCGCCCGCGCCGTGCTCGTCGCCGATCAGCTCGGCTTCTTCGTCGTAGGGGCGCTCGGGAAGCTTCCCCGTGGTGAGGTACTGCCAGTAGGTCTCAGCGCTGATGGTGCCGGCCATGACACTCTTCTGCAGCTCGGCCAGGACCTGGGCGTTGACCTCTGGGATCACGAACTCGGGCTTGACCGTGAAGACGACCTCGTCCGGGTTGTAGCCAGTCCACTCAGCCGCGTAGCGCAGTGCCTGCTCGATGGCGGCTGCTGCGGTGATGACGATGCTGTGCAGCGTGGCGTGCTGGTCGTTTTGGCGCGTCTTGCGGGCCTCGCCCGACTCCGTGCCGGACACGTCCATGACCTTGGCGCCAGCCTCAAGGGCTGCGTTCTTCTGGTCTTCCATCGCCGTGCGGACGGCCTGGATGCCGGCGCCCTGGAACTCGAGGTAGCCGCACGATCCGCTGGGCCCAAGGTCCCAAGCCGCTGATGGGCCGGTGACACTCAGCTCGACGCTTTCATCCAGGCCAGACACCCATGGCTGCGGGTGGCTGGTCTGGTGCAGCGCTGTGAAGTAGTCGGCGCTGAGCTGGTAGGACTTCAGCGCGGCCCGCGCCATGGTCAGCAGCGGGATCTCATCCACGTCCGGCGAGTTGTCGGTGGAGCCGCAGTAGATGACCGGGATGTAGTCCAGGCCGCGCACCAGGTTGTTGCTGCCATCGACGGTACCCAGCGGGCGGTCGTCCTCGATCAGCTCGCCAGCCTCGTTGCGCACGCCTGTGCGGCAAACCGCACCGTCCATGTAGAACTCGCGGTACACCGTCTCGCACTCGTGGCTGTAGCGGTCCTGCTCCTTGCGCCTGAACTCGCGGAACACCGACAGCACTAGGTCCTGGCGACCACCTTGGTCGGCGGTGTCCCAGTTGATGGCGTTGCGCACCGTGTAGGTGGCAAAGTACGGCTGGCCAGCTTCATCGATGTTGACCACCAGCGGCACCCGGCCATGAGAAACGGCCTGGCGCACGATCCGCAGGAACAGCTGGGTCAGACCGAAGCCATCAGCCGTGGCGTTTTCCTCCAGCCCTTTCAGGCCCGCAGGCAGCTTCACCTCGGGTATCAACCGAGAGACCAGGCCCATCATCGAGCGCAGTGAGTCCCGCACCCAGTGCTCATACTGGGCACGGGCGGTGTAGTTCTGGTACAGGTAGGCATTGCCGGCGCCGTCCAGTTTCTCGGCCTCGGTCATGCCGCTGGGCTTGGGCAGGTTGCGCGGGCTGCGCTTGATGGCGCCCTCGCCCTCCAGAGCGTCGTCCATCATCCGCCACTCTTCGATGTGAGCGTCGTAGTCTGGGTTGGTGGATTGAACAGGCATTACGCCAAACCTCCGATGCGGCGGACACCGCCTGTGCGTTTGCGTCGCGCCATGGCAACGGCGAAATAGCGGAACCCGTCAGCCGGGTGCGAGGACCAGTCATGAAGCGGCTTGTCCTTCCAGCACCCGCGCTTGTCGTCCCACTCCTTGCGATAGCTCTCCAGGGCGGTGATGCCCTCGCTGCACTTGGCCTCGTCGAAGGCGCAGTTCGGGAGGATCTCCCGCGCTTGCTCGATGCCTTCGTCAATGCCGAGCTTCGGGACAACCTGGAAGGTCATCCGATACTTCTCGCCGTCGATCTCGTAGCCCTCGCGGGCGAGTTCGCGCCGGGTCTTGCCGTCGCTACCAAACTCGCGGTTGTCGATGTCGTGGGGGCCCCAGTGCTCGCCGTAGGTGTATCCGCGATCCTTGAGCACCTTCATGTAGTGCCGCAGACCCTCGCCGCTGTTCTGGTAGAAGTCGATGACGTGGAATTCTTCGCCGACGATCCGGACGAACCAGATGGCCGTGGAGTCGCCCACACCGATGTCCCAGAACGTGTGCACCGGCAGGTGGCTGTTATCTGGCAGCTTGCCGATGCGCTGTGCGGCGTAGAGCTTGGTGAACTGCTTCGCGTAGTAGGCGCCCTCGATCGTCTGCTGGAATGCCTCGGCAGGGACCGACGGGTACTCGCGTTTCATGTCGTCGCCGAGGGTCTTTTCCTTGGCGGTGTACCAGGCGCGCTGGCCTGGGTTGGTCGCAATCCCGTGCTTCGCGCTCAGGTCGTCGAAATACTTGGTTAGGCGGTCCGGGATCAGGACGTCGGTCGGGTCCAGCCAGTACAGCGGGTTGCGCCACCAACTGAAGAAGAAGAACTTCCAGTCCAGCAGGCCCAGGGGCACGCCCGACAGCTGCTGCTTCTCGGCAGACTGGCTGTAGTCGAAGAAGTAACCGGCCCGGCCCTCTGCCGTCGACTCGATGGTGACGAAGCACTCAGCGGCCACGGCTTCAAACGCGCCGGTGACGATCTCTCGCGCCTTGTGCGGGAACTTGGCGCAGATCTTCCCGAACTCGGAAACGTGCAGGTAGCGCAGCGTGCCGCCCCGGAAGGACGTGGACACGTAGAGCGAACCGCCCTTGCTGAACACCAGCTCGCCGGCCGCGTCGTTCCTCGCCGGGTTGGCTGCCTTGATCTCTTTCGGCAGGTTGTCGTAGGCGTACTTCACCTTCTCCCGGAACAGTCGCTTGGCGTCGTTCAGGGTGTGGGCGATCAGGGCGCACTTGGCGGCCTCTAACAACGCGGCATCAAGCTGGACGATGCAGACCAGCGTGGTGAATCCCAGCTGCCGGGCCTTGAGGATGATGTTGCGGGTGTGCATCCCCTGGAAGTAATCGACCTGCTCCTGCGTCATGCGGAAGCGGACCTTCTTGCCCTGCTTGTCCGTGATGAAGTACAGGTTGTTCAGCCGCCAGAACCGGTCCCGGAGCAGTTTCATGTGCTCGGACTTCATGGTCAGGCATCCTTCGATAGTTCATCCATCAGCTGCGACAGCTCGTCGGCGTCTTTCGACTGCTCCTTGTCGTCCAGGCCGAATGCGGTGCGCTCAAGCACCTGCAGGTTCTTCATGGCCGAGGACAGCTGGAAAAGGGTCTTGGCGTTGCTGGGCAGGGCAACCGCGGCGAGCATCGAGCTACGGCGAAAACCGCTCTCGTCGTCGGCGGTCTCACGCTCTATCTCGTCCTCGATGTCCTCGCGGCGCTTGATGGTGGTGAGCAGATCATCCATCAGCAGGTTCGCAAGGTTCGCGGCTTTGCGAATGTCGCGGCGGTGGCTGCGAACAACCGTCGCGCCCTCTTCTGCCGCCTCCTCGATGATCTCGGCGTCCCGCTCGGGGTTCGCGCATTGGTCTTCGCGAACCTCGCCGCGAACCAGCTTGTTGCGAACCTCTTTGCGGACCTGCTCGGAAAGGTCCCGCTCCCAGCCCAACGCCTTGGCCTTCTTCCTGATCGCAGTGTCGCTCACCCCGTTGCGGTCAGCGATGGTGCGGATGGAAAGCGCCCCGGCCCGGAAGGCTCGTTCGATCGCCTCCCAGTCAGGTTGCTTTGCTGTCATGACCTCAGTAATCCTTGTCTAACGCGGCTAATTGAGCAACTCTGGCAAATTTGAATGGAGGCATTCCAATGAAACCCCGCTTCGTTGTTCTTCCAGAGAAAGGAATCGAAAATGGCAAGTGGACTGGCAAGCTCGTTTATGAGGTCCACGATACTCAGGGGCTGCAATCGTCAACGCTTGTTATCTCGTATGACTCAGAGGAGGCGGCTCAACGCCACTGCGATCGCCTGAACAATGAGGAAGCTGGTAATTAGCAGTAAACCTGCATCTAGGCCCCTTGCCAGCCTGCTTTTTAGCCAGTTAGATGCCCGCGGCTCCCGGTGTTGGCGTCGATGAGATGGGCATGCTCCGGGTTATGGATGCTGCCGGTGTCGGCGAGGATCTCGCTTTGTACCCAGTCCCACACACCGGTGGCCGGGTGCAGCGTGAGCCATAGGGATTCGAGCAGGTCAGCCGGCGGCATTGGTCTGATCATCGATCACCTAGGGGAGAGTTGCTGCGAGAAGTTGCCCAGCCACGTAGCGAATGAGGCCGAGCAACCATTCAGATTACTCGGTGGCAACAAAATACTGAGTGTTACTGCCAAGCGCGTAAATCACCGACATCGCAATCTCAACCACTGCTTGCGATGTTTTACTATCGTACAAGCTGTTCATCGCAGCTAACCGTTCGCCATCGATGGCGGTCACAACACCGTCAGCGTCAATCCTGATCTCGGCAAAATTTGCATATCCAATTCGACCGTCTTCGTAGGTAAAGGCCTTCTCGAATATGTAGCGAATTTGCACTCGATCGTCTAAGAGCGATGGCACAGAAACCACCCTGCCCTCGCCGAAAGGCGTACTGAACCTTGCGCCTAAGCCAGCTTCGACAGGCTCAAACGATACCGCTAGGTTCGCTTTTGTCCTCGGATCGGCAAAATATTGCGCAAACACGGCCTGAACCTCCGCAGCCCATTCCGTTGCTTTCAAAAGGGCCCGCTGGCTCCGCATCAATCCTGAGTGTTGGTCCTGCGTCAAACGCTTTGTCATCCCGCTACCTCCAATGTTGTAGGAGCGAGGATTATGGCGTAAAGATGGCCTTGCGCCACTCCTAAGGAGTCACCCGATTGAGGGCCTCATCAGCCTTGTCAGCGGCCTGGGTGGCAGTGGTCGCAGCCTTCGACGCTTTGGTCGCGGCGCTCTCGGCCTTACTGGTCAGCTCATCCAGGCGCTTGTCGCGCTCTGCCATAGCAGCATCGTAGGCGGCCCTGATCTCGGCCACCTGGTTGGCCTGGGTCGTGGCCATCGACCAGAAGGCCGACTGCCAGCCCAGGACCGCCCCGCCGGTGACCAGCAGTGCAGCGATGATCCAGACCTCCGCCCGGCGCCACCAGCGGCGGGCTATGAATTCAAGTGCGCATCTGTCCATCAAGAAGCACCTCCCAGCTTTCCGCGCAGGCGGGCGATCTCATCGCTCTGCGCAGCTACGCGCTCATTGAGCTGGCCGACCTGGCTGGTCAGGGCTTCGATTTTGCCCTCCAAGCGCCCTACCGTGGCCACGAGGTCGTTCCGCTCCTTGGCGAACTGATCGGCGCGAGCCTCGGCTTCTTTCCGGGCCTCGCGCTCGATGTCGAGCAGCTCATTCAGGCGCCGGACGACGCCAATGTCGGCGGTGTCCATTGCCCGGTCCGTCGCATCCCTAGACAGCCACTTGCGCAGCCAGAGAAAGCCGCCCAGCAATACAGTGCCCGTTCCGCCCAGCCAGGTGGCTGTGCCTGGGCCGAGGTCGGTCGGGTCCATTCAGTATTCCTTCGGGTACGTCAGCGTAAGGCCACTCTCTTGATTGACCCTTATCGATTGGATTGCCTTTGGCAGGGGGGTAAGATCACTGGAGCAGAATGAACTGCGACTACCCTAAGGGAGACCACCTTGGCCAAATACGCTATTGCGTTCGATCTAGATAACAAGCAGATGGAGGCCGATGGACTGACAAAGTCCAATATCGTCAGTGTCTACCAGCGTGAGATCCCTACTGCTTTCAAAAAAGCAGGGTTCGACGGCCATTTGCAGGGTTCGATTTACCACACCGAAAGTGAGCAAGATCAGATTTCGATCCTGATCGATCTCAAGGGTGTGCTTCAAGAAAACGCCCCGAATTTTTGCAAGTATGCAAATCGTATCCACATCTTCCGACTTGAGGATTGGTCTGACGTGACAGCAAAGCTGTCTACTAGGCCGAAAGCAGATGAGCCTTCTGGAGTGGAAGAGTTGATGGAGCAACTATTCAGGGAAGTGAACACTTAATTATCTGGCGCAGCGGGAGGGCCTATCCAGGCCCTCTCGAGGCAACAAAAAGCCCGACACGATGGCCGGGCTCTGCTCTTCAATCCTCAAAACACGTAGGAATGACAGGATGAACAAATAATGTTGCATCGTTGCACGGGTGTCAAGCGGCATCTGCCATCAAAACGCCTTCCCCCTGAAGTATCTTGCTAGACGCGACCAAGGCCTCGGCAACCATCTCGTCCAGCACTTTTTCGATGCCCTTCTTCCACCGCCAGTACGTGGTCCGGTTCAGGCCCTGGCCATCCCAGGTGTTGATGTCGTAGAACTCGGCCGGCAGTACGATCATGTCGGTGGAGCGCTTCACGTACTGCTCACGGCGCGCCTGACCGGCTTCCTCTGGCATTTCGCCGCCAGCCAGGTGCTTGATCACGCCGGCGTTCAGCGACTCCCACTCCGCACGCTCACGGGCAGACCGGCTCGCGATCTCGTTGCCCGACTGCGCCTGCACACCCTTCACCGGCGGAATTGCCCAGGCTGTAACCGACTTGTACCGGAACAGGTTCGGCGCCTGCGTGGCAATCAGCGGCACCAGCTTGCCGATCGCCTCCACCTTCTTGGCCTTGTGGGTGGAAAACCTGGCCGTCAGCGCGTTCCAGTGCCGCGGGATCAGCTTGCTGTGCAAGCGGGCATGGACCCAGCAGTCCACAAGCATCGCTGCATCCTTCCCGGTGATCTCCCCCTTCAGCTTCGAAGCCTGGACCTTGGGCTCGAAGTCGCCTCCCCCGACGCCGCTCATGGTGTCTGCTGCAAGGGCGCGAACCACTGCTGCCAAAACGCTCTGGTATCTCATCGTGCTTGCTCCTTCTGACGGCGGTTCACGGTCAACTGGCCGCAGACTGCGTACCAGGTGGAAGTGATAGCCAAGGCCAGCAAAATGACGCCGGCAGTGTCTTGAATGGTCCAGGTCATGCTGCTGCCCTCCGTAGGTCTTTGAGTTTTTGCCTGTACAGGGCCTTGATGGCCTGCAGATCTGCGATGGTGTAGCGCCGGACTGAGTGGTCCCTTTCGAGGGCCTCTACAGCCTCCAGGCCAATGCGCTCGATGAGTCCGATCCGGTAGTCCGCCACGTTGCCGGACAGGTACCGGTTGTCGTGCTTCGACTGGGCGTGGCAGTTGTTCTCGTCGAAGCGCAGGTGTGGCGCAGCACCGGTGCTGCGGTAATGGCCGGCGTCGACCGCGTTGCCGTTCCAATCGAGCGCTCGGCCGCTGGAGATGCAGCGATACCCCGCCAGGCGGTCCCGCTCGCGGATGTACGCGTTGAACGCTTGCTGGGCCTCCCGCAGGTGGTCCCCCTTCGACTTCAGCTTCTCCCGGCGCGCCTGCAGGTCCTGGCGGGCCTGCTTGGTGATGGCCTTAGCCGCCACCTTTTGCACCTTCGAATCCTTCGACATGGCCAGCGCACAGGCGATGGAACACACCTTCTGCGTGGACATGGCCGGCTTGAAGCGCTGGCCGCAACCTGGTGCCTTGCACTTCTTCGGTTTGATCTTCTTGGTAAGGCTCATGCCGCCTCCTCGCTCAGCAGATCGCTGAACACCACCCCACGTGCCGAGAAATCCGCCACGATGCGGTCGGTGTAGGCGATGCCCTGGGCGCGGTTGAACAGGCTGGTCACCGGCATGCCATCCGGGCCGAACAGCGTGCAGTCGCCCATCATGTCCAGCTTCTCCTCGTAGGAGAGGTGGCGCATCACGCGGTACCAGGCCGCTTGGAAGTCCTGGTCTTCGTTCAGCAGGATCTGCACGCCGTGGTGCAGCTTGCAGTACTTGCGGGCCTCCGATGCGTCACCGATCTGGGTCATCTCGGAGATGCGCTTGTAGAACGCGAACCACAATGCGTTTTGATCCAGGGTGCGGTCCTTGCCCGGGCGCATGCTTACCACAACGAACCTCTTCTCGCGGAACATGCCGGTGAGCATTGTTACGGCCTCGGACAGTTTGGCCTGGCAGTTGACGCTGATTTTCTCCGTCATGCCGCCACCTCCTGCAGTTGCTTCTCCGCGGCACGCACTCGTGCGGTCAGCTGGCTGATCTCGTCGAGCATGCCCAGGGCTACCTCCTCCACTGTCGTCTCGCCCAAGAACTCGTCCAAGGCTTCCGTGTGGCGCTCGAGGGCATCACTGCCAGCGCGCCAGGAGGCGACTACCGACCACAGCAGGGGCTGGAGCTTTTGCTTGTCGATGGTCATGGACGGCCTCCTTCCAAGCGAACGGTTAACTCAGCCATGCAGTCCCCTTGATCAACTCTTTTTGGATTTATAAAATCTTGTGCACCGGCCTCGAGCCCGTTGAAACCTTGCGGAAAAGTGTCATCGCGGGTGAGAGGCCGATCAGTTTTCCTGATCAAGACTTCATTCTTCATACCCCTTCCCCGGCCGGCTGCTCGGCGCGCTTGATGTTCAACTTGGTCAGCAGGTGTGCACGGCACGCGGCGGCGCTCGATGGGATCTGCTGGAGGTCCAGCAGCCGGGCCTGCCGTTGGCTGGCGTACTCGTCTGCCAGCTGTGCTTGGCTTTTCTGGCTGTCGTGGCCGATGCCGGTGGCGATGTCGCCCAATGGCTCGCCGGCCACCAGCATGCGGATGGTGATGTCATAGGCCCGGGCGAATACCTTCTCGGCCCGCTCCACCTCCATCGAACCCAAGTTCTGCGGCTCGCACTGCAGGGCCGCGTGGCGCACCGCTGCGTGCGACCAGCTGCGGGAACCTGCCCTGCTGGGGTGGAAGTTCTCCAGCGCCTCTGCCAGGGCCCGCGCAAGCGGCGGTATGCCCATCTCTTCCGGCGTCGGATGGCACAGCTTGATGAACTTGCCGCTGCTCGGGGCGAAGTCGGTGCCCAGCACCCGGCACTTCTGGATGCCGAAGCGAATCTGCTCGAGCGTGTTGATGCCAGCGGCGACGAAGGACTTGATCCAGCTGCGCTTGGCAGCCTTCAGCGCCTCGTCATCCGGCCAGGCCTGCTTCCACGCCGGGAAGATGGCCTGCAGTTCCTTGAACAGGGCGTTGACCACTTCGGTGGTGCCTGGGTCCAGCTGCTTGGCCGGAGCTTGCGCGTCAGCAGGCAGGTTGCGGGCCGTGGCCATGATCTGCGTTACGCTCTTGGGAGCGATCGGCGTGCTCATAGCGCCCCCAGGTCATCAGCCCATGTGGTGTCGTTGAAATCTGGACCATTGCCCTGTCGCCGGGGTGGGAACGGGTGGACATTGCCGGGCGCCGGCAGCTCGTCGTCCCAGCGCTTGCCGTTCATCCAAGTGGCCGGATGCGGGATGAACTGGCCGCCATCCTTGGTCCAGTCAGCAGACACAGCCCAGGCGGCCAGTGCGGTGGCCATGCGGTCGAACAGGTCGGCGTCGACCTTGAGTTTTTCCCAGGCCTTCTCGGCGTTTGCCTTGCCCACCTTGCGCGGGTAGAGCTTCCAGAATCGAGTGAACAGGTCGGCGTCATCGCCAGATGACGAAGTCTTTTGATCTTGTTCTTTATCTTCTCTTCTCTTCTCTTCTCTGGTCCGCGTTTTGTCCGCATCACCTGCGGACGAATTGCGGACAGCATTCGCTTTGCGCGACTCGCGCTTGCGCTCGCTATCATTTGCACGGCGCTTGGCGCTGGCCCCGTTGTGCTCATCAAAGCGAGGCATGACAAGGCTTCCAGCCTCATCGATATCCGCCCATTCGACATCAACCATGGCCTGGGTGAAGCCCGGCCAACCGATCACCGCATCCATCGCGTCCGTGGTGTAGCCGTGCAGCACACCGTCAGCAGAATGGGTGTCAAAGATGCTCCAGGCGACATGCAGTCCGCCAATCACCCGCAACCTGTCCGCACGCAATGCGGACACCATGCGGAAAACTTTCGGATGGGTCTGAAGATCCACGCGCATTTTGATCCAGTCTCCGGCCATTACGAACGTCCTACGCCGACCAGGCCGGCGAGCTCAGGGAAGCGATCCACGTACCAGTGAGGCTGCGTCTCGCGCGGGGATTGAGGGCTGGTCAGGTTCTTGCCGAAGCGCAGCCCTTTGTCGGTGATTGCCCAGAAGGTCACCATTTCCTGCTTGGAGTTCTTGCGCTGCATGACCTTGATTAGGCCTGCCTGTTGCAGGGCCTTGTTGAACGATGCTGGGGACATGCGGATGCCGTTGTCCTTCAGCAGCGAGGTCAGCGCTTTGGTAGGCAGCGAACTCCCTCCTGCTGCGTCAGGGGGCGCATCCACGGCATAGCCGGGCAGGAATTTCGGGTCGAGGCAGTTATTCATGGCGATCTTTGTCAGCATCTGCATCTGGCACGACGCAGCAGGCTTCAGCAGGCGCGTGAAGCATTCCATAATGGCGATTTCGCCGATGACCTTGGTGCCGTTGGCCATCACCGCCTGGCGAGCCTCGGACTGTTCTTCCAGCTCCCGCCAGCGCCGGATCACCCTCATGCGCAGCGCCGGGCTGTAGCCGGTTAGCAGGCAGTCGGTGTGCTCGCGATCGAGCTGGTACTGCACCTGCTCGCGGTTCCGACCATCCAGGTAGATGTCCTCAAAACTGAGGGGATCGACCTTCAGGTCCTTGAGCATGGCAACGACATCTCGTTTTACGTTGTCGTGCCGCTTGCCGGTAAGGTTGGCGATCTCGCGGGATGACATCGTGCGCGCCACAGAATCGTGGGTTGCGTTTTGTGGCGCGCCCCTGGGGAGGGCCTGTACACTTTGGGTCTGCATATGCATAATTCCCCTTCAGAGTTTTGTATTGCAGAGAGCCGGGCCGCGAACCCGGCTTTTTTGTCTCTGCGATTTGGTGTCCCTCATGAGGGACTGGCGCCCGGGTCCCTAATTAGGGATCAGGCGGTTACCTTGGCGCCGCGAATGGCACCACGTTGTTGCTCTTGGGCTTGCCCCGCTGGCCGAGGAAGTGCGTGGTCCTTTTCAGGATCTGCGCGGCCAGCTCGTCGGTGCTGACACCGACCTCCTCCGCCCAGGCTTCCAGGTCCGCAAAGTCATCCCTGCGGAAGCGGGCGACCTCCACGTCGTGCTGCTGGACTGCTTCATTTGCAGGCGACATCTGTCCTCCCAATACCCTATTCAGGCCCTGGCTTTCTTCTCGTTGATCAGCGGCAGGTGGCCGTGCTCTTTCTTGAACGCCAGCGCGGCCAGGATGATTTCCCGGGCCAGCACGCTGTGCTGGGCCTTTTGCTCCAGGGCGTACCCCTTCAGCTCGTTGAAGTCCTCGTCATCCAAGCGGACCTTGACCTGGTGGTCGTGGCGGTGAGCTTTGTCGTCGTAGGCCATCGGGTTATCCCCTGCGCGCTGTTCAAATCGTTCGGGCTTATTAGTTACGGGCCAGGGCCTATTCAGGCCTTTCGATGAAACGGCGTTACTGCTCCCCGCGGGCTGCGGGGCTTCGTTCGGTTGGCCAGTTCACGACGGATCAGCTCGGACGCGAGAGCTTCGGGACTAACGCCCCGCCTCATCGCCTCTCGCTCCAGCTGCTCCATCAGTCCCTGGTCCAATCCGATCTCTTCAATCGGCATGGGGCCTCCTACGGGCCTTCAGGCCACGTGCTGATCGCCGGTATTCTCCGAAGCCAGGGCGGCCAGCTGAGCCTCAAGCAGCTCACGGCAGAGCACAGCGCGCTGAGTACGATGAAACTTGGCCAGCGCCTGAATCAGTTCGAACGTGTCCTCATCGACCCGGACCTTGATCTCGCGGTCATGCAGGTGCTTGGGATTGGCGTACATGCGGGGATTGCTCCTTGCTATGGAAATTGAGTTACGCGGCGCCCTTGAGCGCTTTGCGTGCAAAGGGGATAAGGTCCGGGCGCAGGCCAGCGATCGTGATTTCGCCGTCCGATGCGTCTTGCAAGCGCTCAGCAAGATCGACGGAAGCCTTCCGATGACCACCTGCGAGCTGCCAGAGATGGCCGACAGTGGTCTTCGCTGCAGCTGCTACATCCCGCCGGCGCTCATTGGTGGCGGTAGCCAACCATTCACGGAGGTGATCATTCATGTGGGTTCTCCTTACACATATGGCGAAATTTAGCTCATGGCTAATTTTCGAGCAAGGGGAATTTAGCTTTGCGCACATTTAGCACAGGGCTAAACACTGGCATTCTTCGCGCCATGGATATCTACGAAATTCGCAAGCACAACCTGGTCAAGCTGATCGGCAGCCAGAGAAAAGGGTCCTGCGCGGAGCGCTGGGGGATGGCTCCTGCGCACCTGAGCCAGATCCTCTCCGACAAGACGGCGAAGAACCTGGGCGACGACGTAGCGCGCCGGATCGAGGAGGTTGAGGGGCTGCCGCGAGGCTGGTTCGACTCGATCCCGTCGGGCGACGACGGGCAGCCACTGGCTGAAGCTCTGGACAGCAAACTGTCGGCTGCTGACCTGGTAAAGCAGATGCTCGCGAAGAGCGGGAGAGGCATTCCTGAAGAAACTCGCCAGAGGCTACTGGCTGCGGCCGAGGAACCAGCTCCTGCGGTCGCTCCAGCCGACAGCGGAGTAGTCAAGGCAGATTTCAACCGCCCCGGCCTGGTCGGCGATGAGGTGTGGATCGCACATTACGACGTGCGCGGCGCCATGGGCGGCGGCGAACAAACCCATGATTTCCCCGAGATGCTACAGGACGTGCGCGTCAGCCCCCGGCACCTGCGTGAGCTGGGTGTTGAGTTCAAGGAGCACTACCACCTGAAGCTCGTCACCGGCTGGGGTCAGTCAATGGCGCCGACGATCAAGAACCGCGATCCGCTGATCGTCGATGTCAGCATTCGCGATTTCGCCGGCGATGGGATCTACTACTTCTCATGGGGTGGTCATGAGTACATCAAGCGGCTACAAATAGCGGACGACGAGTACTTTGAGATGATCTCGGACAATCCTAAGCACAAGGATCGGATGATTCGCAGGGAAGAGACCTACATCCAGGCTCGGGTGCTTCTCGTATGGAATGCTCATCTGGTTTGAACCATGTAAAGAACGAGCCCGCTAAAGCGGGCTCTTTTCTGCCTAGTGATAGCCTTTGGCCATAATGGTAGAATTCTTTTTTTACATGGAGATTGTCATGCGTAGGGTAAGTACCGCATTACTGCTTGTCGCTATAGGCCTCACATCAGGTTGTTTCAAGAATGAATTAAGCCCTGAAGAGAAGGCGCTCGTTGACAGCCTTCGCACAGAGCTCAAAGCCACGCAGTCAGAACTCAATGACGCGAAAGCAAAGGATGCAACGCTGTCGGGTGGACTGATGAAGGCCCTAGTTGGCATTCGTGTCGAAATACTCGGGGCCAATGTGGGCTTGCTGGAACAGCGCCTCAATGCTCTCGAATCCGGATCTCCCATTAAACAAGTCACACAGGTCAGCAAAGCTGAACCGGAGCTGGCTAAAAAACTTGAGGCAGAGATCTCCGTCGCGAATGAAGATCTAGCTAAATCTCGAGCTGATGCCGCCGTCACCGGAGGATTGGTCGGCGTGATGAAAGCGGCAGGCGTGGCCACCAAAGAGCAAACGCTTGCGATGCTCCAGCAGAGGTACTTAGTTGCGAAGTACGGTCTGAGTCTGCCATTACCTCCCGTGCAGGCAGTGCCTGCTACTGCTGAGGTCGCGCCCAAAGCTCAGGTCAACTCGCCGCTTCCAGCGGCAGGGAAGCAAGCCCGTGAATTACCTGCAGGCAGTGGACCTTTCGGTCTAGAGGCCGGATTAAGTAAAGACCTGATTGAGAGGATGACCGGGCAGCTGCTTACTGTAGAAGACGAAGCTCAGAGCCTCTACATGCTCGAGTCTCCACCTAAACCCAACGATGCCTTTGAACAATATGGTCTTATCATTTCTCCAACGGTCGGGCTGTGTCAGATCCGCGCCATTGGTAAAACAATCAGTACCAACGATTACGGGCACCAGCTGCGTGATGCGTTCAATGGCCTGCAATCGGCATTTACTACCGTCTATGGAAAACCCCAGGTGCTAGATGCTCTTATGCCAGGAAGTATCTGGAAGGACTCTCGAGACTGGATGATGGCATTGCGAAAGAAGGACCGTTCGCTGATTGCAGAATGGAAGTCGACTCAGTCGGTCCCTCTCAAAAGCGATGTGAAAAACATCACCATGGTTGCCCGCGCTCAAAACACTGATAAAGGCTACATAGTGGCTCAATACTCATTTTCTAACGAACCGACATGCGAAGCTGAAGAAAATCAGCGAACAACTGGTTCGCTTTGAGTCTCCAGTAGCAAGGAAGCCCGCCTGACTGGCGGGCGGGCTTTCGCATTAGAATGGAGCCTCTTCGGCCCCCTCAACCTCGCTGTCCTCCTCGATGATGAAGTCGTCCCGCTCCTGAAGCGCGCTTCGTTCCCACCTCACGGTCACCGTGCCATCGTCATTGAACGTCAGATCCAGCTCGGGCACTTCAGCGATCAGCCCGATCACCTCCTCCCACTCTGCCTCCCCGTCCGTGTCCAGGCGATGGATCGTCACCCAGCGCTGCGTCTGTGCGATCGGGTGATTGAGCATGGACGACACCCTCAGGCTCAGCTTCTCTAACCCGGTCATTTCCTGACGCTGCTTCGGCGCCGCATTGTTCTGCTTGGACATAGTTCCATCTCCGAAACTGTATATTCGTACAGTGATTTCAGAATCATAGCGCAGTGCTAAATCTCAGGTAAAGGCCCTGCTCAAGAAGCCCAGCCATGGAGGCATTTTGTCGCTCGGCGAAAATAATTTAGCGCCGAGCTATTGACGATGCTTTAGCTCTTGGCTAAATTTCACCTCAAGCAGTCACCAAACAGGGACTGCCGAGGCCCTCCCCGGCCGCCGCTCTTTAGCGACATACCTTGCCGGATCGACACCGGCCCAGATTCAAGGCAGCGATGGACAGGCCTCAACAGTCCAGAGGGGTGGCAACTGCCCCGGGCGTGCAGCGTAAAGCGCCGAGTTCAGTTATCCAGCGGGAGAACAAGCCGAAAGGCCCGCGGCTGGAGGAACAACGAGATTAGAGCCAGCGACCGACGCCAGTAGCGGGTCGCGGCAGATTTCCTCGATGCCCTTCTCGCGAGGGGTATCAGGGAAATCAACCCAGAGAAAGGAGCTCTTCATGAGCGGATTCACCAAAGGCCAGGCCGTAATCCTCACAAACCCGCGCGGTACCGAGAAATCAGGAAAATTCGTGGAAACCACTAACCTCGGCCACCGCCGTGGCGGTGGTGAGTACCTGGTCGTCGATGTCGATGGCAAACAGCTGAAGGCGCGAGCGAGCAAGGTGCGCGCAGCCTGATCTTTCCTTCATGCCGCTTCAATGAGGCGGCATTTGCCCGCATCGCCTAAGCCCGCTTGGAGAGTTGGCTGGGGAATGCGAGCACGCATCGCAAGGAGACAGTCCCATGACGGTAAACATCAACAATCTAACGATCACCACCCCCGTGCCGGTATCTTCAACAAACCCTGTCGCTCTCGAAGTGAGCGGCGCGGTGGCGATCGCCCAATACCCGAGCGTCGTACAGGTTTTGAGCGACGGCTCAATCAAGCTCTCGGCACCAACCAAGGGCGCCTCGAGCAAAAGCACACATCGGACCCGTTGCGAGTGGTCCGAGTCCACCGACTGGACCCTGGCCAGTACTCCGAATCACTGGAATCGTCAGCAGATGACGCTCACCAAGGTCAACTCGGCGCAGAAGGTGGTGATCTCGCAAATGCATGTCCGAGGTGATGACAGCCCACCGGTGAAGGTGTTCTGGAACAAGGGGAATATCACCATGGGTTTCCGCACCACGTACAACCAGGCCACGCCAGTGAACTCGACTGTGCTGAAAGGAGTGCCACTCGGGGAGAAGTTCACCGTAAGCATCCACGTCACTGCGAAAGGGCTGGTCACCGTTGCAGCTCAGTGCAACGGAGTATCAGGCTCGTCCGGCGCCCTGCAACTCGACGACACCTGGGACTCTCACCTCTTCGAGTTCCACGGTGGGGTCTACAACCAGATTGATTACAGCAACTCCACCCCTGCCGAGGATGGATCGATCTGCATAATCAGCAGCCTCTCGCTGACACATAGCTGAACCATGACAGCCGGAAAGACGGCCCGATGCCCTGCTCCCCATCGCAGGCTGCATCGTAGTGTGATCTGTGAGACGTGGCCGCTGAAACCCAAGCGCCTAGACGGATGCGCCGAAACGCGGAAACGGGGCGCTCAACACCAGATTACACCCCGATGCATCTTCGAAGCAGTCAATAAAATTGAATCAGCGAGCTGCCTGCTCGGTCAGGAATTATGAACGTGGTAAATCTGACGAGGTAACAGCAATGACTATCCAGGCAGAGACACTCGCTCAACTGACCAAAGCTCTCCAAGAGCGCGGCATGAAACTCGTAACAGACGTTGCATTTACCAGAGCGCCATACCGGCGAAACCACCGCTGGACTTGCATCGTAGAGTAGCAATCCTCCTTGCCGGCGGCTCGGGCTAAGACCCCACCGCCGGCCCCCTTCAGCGTCAACTCCTGCAATTCCCAACATAAACATCCCCTTCCCTTCACTTCGACCGCATTGGCAGGCGCCAGGCCACCTTTCACGGTGGGTTTGGTCACCCGCGCCTGGCTCCTGGCCAATGTGGTTGGCTACCGAGGTTCAGATGAGCAAGTACACAGAGTATGACCAGCAACTGCTGACCCTCATTGATGGCGGCTGCAGAGACTTCGATAGCATCTGCCGCCGCACCACCAAAGAAAACGCACAGCTCTGTGGTAGTCGCGACCCTTGGCGCGTTCCGGACGCGCGCCTTCAAGCGCTGCGCAAAGCCAGCAAGATCGCGTTCGACCGCAGTCGGCGCGTCTGGTACCGCGTCATTCCCGAATAACTCACCACCTGGAGGCGACCATGGGCGCACTTCGAGCAGCACAATGGAACTACGACAACCAGTTGCCACCGGCGGTGAGCGAAAGCTCGGTTGAGGAAGCTGAGGCGCGCTGGATCGACGACGGAATTGCCGAGCTGATGGCGCGCCGCGACTTCGTGTTCCAGCGCAACTTCCGGCAGCGGGGCGTGACCTACGATCGCTTCGCCCAGGCGGTGGATGAGTTCGTGATGGGCCAGCTTGGCCTTTCGGGCATCAGCAAATCGGTGCTCGGCCGGCTGGTCCTTGCGGCGCGCTGCAAGATCACCGGTGACGCCGCCGCCGCGGCCGACGAGATCATGTGCGTCCCCAACCCTGACGCCATGCTGCAGGAGATCGCCCGAACGCTGCTCACGCCATTCGCGAAAGAGGGAGTGCTGGCCCAGGCCGAGGACTCGCGATGAGAAGTCCTCACGTCCTAATCGATGAAGAGCTCGACGCCATGGCCGACCCAGTGACACCCCTATCCTGGCAATCCATGGTCCTCAAGCTCCTCACCGAAATGCTGGCCGACCAGCGCCTCACCATCGAAGAGTTCAACCACTACTGCGGGCGTCTCAACAAGATCGTTGATGGGCGCAAGGAGGCTGCATGACCACGCCAATCGTTCAAACGCTCATCGACGAACAGGTTGCAGAGTTGCCAGAGGCGCTGGCCATGCCGGGCGACCGGGTGCTGATGCTCTTCAAAGGGCCGACCTTTGCCGCCGCGGTGCACCAGGCCGAACTGGCCAGCATCGAAAACCCGCAGGCCTGGAACTGCCGGGCATGCATCTGCGGCGAGTGGACAGTCGGGTATGAGGTCCGGGCATGAGGAACCGGTTCCCTGGCACCTGCTACCGATGCGGCGGCCATGTTGCCAAAGGCGCCGGCCACTTCGAGCGCCATCAAGGCAGTTGGAGAACCCAGCATGCCGACTGCGCAATCAAGGCGCGGGAGGAAAAGCTGAGGAACCTTCAGCCATGACCAGCTACCAGCGTGCACGCCGAATCGCCACCTGGCGCGGCTCCTTCCTCACCCTCACCTTCTGCACCGGCTGGCTCATCCTCAGCGCCCTGGCCGGCACCATCACTTCCTGAATACACACCCGGCGCACGACGGGCCTTCGGGATAACCGAACCCGTCGGGAGCGTAAGCGGCGAGAGCGCGCAACCATCCACCGAAGCCAGGGCCTGGAGCGTACCTCCGTGCCTGGGTGACCTGGCATTTCCCTTTTCAACTGACGGCGCCGGCCAGGCGCGAGGTTTTCCAATGTCTACCGCCAACATGAGCATCTGGGAGAAGGTCCAAACGACCGACACCCGATTCACCAAGGACGCCAAGGTCGGCGGCCAGCAGATCACCAGCCTCAACGGCACCGCCATGGTCATGAAAGCCACCGAGCTGTTCGGCCCGGTCGGCATTGGCTGGGGCTGGAAGATCATCGAAGAGCGCTTCGATGATGGCCACGAGATCTACGCCGGTGAAGGCGACAAGCGCGCCTGCATCGGCCGCGAGATCGGCCACACCGTCAAGATCTGCCTGTGGTTCATGCAGGACGGCCAGCGCGGCGAGATCGAGCAGTACGGCTGCACGCGCTACCAGTACAAGACCAACTACGGCATGACCACCGATGGCGAGGCGCCGAAGAAGTCGCTGACCGATGCCATCAAGAAAGCCCTGTCGATGCTGGGCTTCAGCGCAGACGTGTTCCTGGGCATGTTCGACGACGTGAACTACGTCCAGCAGTTGCAGGCCGAGCAGGCAATCGAGCAGGCCGAAGACCGTCAGGCCGAGATCGACCGGCAGCAGCAGGAGCGACTCGACTTCATCAAGGACACGATCACGACCATGCAGAAGGCGGTCACGCCGCATGAGCGCAAGAAAATCCACGACCACGCAGTCCGCAAGCTCATTGGCCGCAAAGATGAGAAAGGCGCTGCGCGGATCTCCCTTGAACTGAAGAACCTTGAAGCCGGTAAGCCGCAGGAGGCCGCAGCATGACCCAGCTCTACGCACTCACCGGCAAGATGGCCGATCTGGCCTCCATGTGCGACACCGACGACGAAGGCCTTAAGCAAGCCATTCAGGACACCATGGCCGGCATCCAGGGCGAGTTCGAAGTGAAGGCCGACAACATCGTCATGCTGCGCCGGAACATTGAGGGCGACATCGGGGCCATCGAAGCGGAGATCGACCGGTTAAACGAGCTCAAGCGCATCAAAACCAACAGCGTCACGGCGATCACCGACTACCTGCGCCGCAACATGGACGCCGCCAACATCAAGTCGATCAAGCGCCCGCTGTTCACAATCAGCCTGGTCACCGGCAAGGAAAAGGTGATCGTCGACAACGAACAGGCGGTACCGGATGAGCTCACTTCGGTAGTGACCAAGATCGCACCTGACAAGAACGCCATCGCCGCCAAGCTCAAGGCCAACCGTGAGCACAACGAAGCCGTCCGCAAGCGCATGACCGCCGGCGAAGACTGCGAACACGAACTGATCCCCGAGCCTGCCTGGGCGCACCTAGAGCGCGGTGAGAGCTCGATCCGCATCAAGTGAGGCAAGCATGAACCCATCAATCAGCCTGGAGGCAGAAGTAGCGGCCTTCCTTGCCTCTGGAGGCAGCATCATCGTGCTCGATGGTTTCCAGTACGTTCCGCACCGGCCGCACCGCGACATTGAGCGGGTTCGCGCCGTGCAGCCAAAGCCGATCAGCCAGAAGGCACAGAAGCGCCAAGAGCAACTGGCCGAGCTGCGCAAGCTGGCCAAGACCATGACCTATGCCGAAGCCATGGAGCACACAGGTTTGGCTCAGACCACGCTGTACCGTGCAGCGATGGAAGGATGTTTCTGCTTCCGGCCTGACCCGAAACGTGGCCGCGGCGAGAAGAACAGGGTCTACGCCGACCCGGAAGTAGACAAGGCCCTGGCCGCCGAGATCACCCAGTTGCGCGATGCTGGCCTGAACAGGCACGAAGCCAAGACCAAGCTGGGAATTTCCGACCGCAAGTTCTGCCGCGTCATCCACCTGTTCGGCGTCGACTACCCCAAGGTTGGGGGCAAGCGATGCGACGGACCAATTTGAAGTTTCAGGTCCGCCAGCGCCGGCGACAAGAACAGTTCCACCTGCCGCCCAGCGGCCTCAAGGAGCACCGAAATGCAGAAAGCACCCTCTGGAGTCGTGACCCTACCGGCCTGGATGAATCGGCCGGTCAAGAAGCTGTACAACACCCGCAGCGGCGGCCAGTACCGGCCTGATGATGTGGCCCTGGCTTTTGCGCTGAGCCTGCGCCTCCACAACAGTGCTGACCACCTGCGCAAGCTTGCCCGGCGCCTGGTCGACAAGGTCTGCCTGGAGCACCAGCCGAACATGAAGCGCCTGGCCCGCGAGCCAGACGACGCCAAGGTGTTCGACGCCGCGCTCAAGATCATCAATCGGGTGTGCGACCTGCTGGAGTACGCCCCGGGCACCGCGTTCGTGCGCAATGGAGAGGACGATGGCCAAGACTCAGAAGCAGCGTGACGACGATCGCCGGGACCGTGAGGCCAAGGCCCAGGTCGAGGATCTGCGCCTCAAGGTGAGGCCTGGCACCAAGCAGGCCCTGACAGAGATCAAGGACTGGGCCAGTGTCGAAGAAAATGGCGAGGCCATGACCCTGCTGATCCACCGCATCCATGAATTAGGGCCTGTAGCGGCCCGTCACTTCCTCAGTGCGCCGCGCCACGAAATCAAGCTTTCAAGTTCAGTGGTGCGCAAACTCGACCAGTTTCGCCTGAGTCGCGAATTGCGCGCGCCGGACCTCATGCTTGGCGACGACCCGGACGATACCGGCCTGATCCTGCTTGCAGAGCGGGCCTGAGCTTCCGGCGCTGCCCGCGATCGCCTCAGCCGTTTCCGTGATCGTAACCCCCTCCCCCCTCGCAAAGCGTTACCTCATATTTTGCAGGGGCGCCATGAGGCGTGGGTAGCTTGCGAGCCGTGTGCTTTGCCCCGCACTTAGGACAGGACAGCTTCAAGTGGCCAGTGTCCGGGTCATCATGCAAATCAGCCTTGAACTCCGCATTGCATTTCTTGCAGGTAGTCATGAGCCATTCCTCCAAGTGATGAACTCGAAAGTATAGACCCCCTTCCCCCATTCAACGATAACGCCTCCCCGGCGAGGATCGCCCATGTCTGCATTCCAGAAAAAGAACCACCTCGATTTCAAAACCCAGTACGGCCTTGGCTTCGACCCTCAGGACGATGAGATCGTGGTCGACTTCTTCTGCGGTGGCGGCGGCGCCGGTACCGGGCTGGAGATGGGCCTGGGCCGACCGGTGACTGTGGCCAAGAACCACAGCCCGGCAGCGATCAGCATGCACACCGCCAACCACCCGCACGCCAAGCACTTCACTACCGACGTGTTCGAGGGTGACCCCGACGAGGAGTGCCAGGGCCGCCGTGTGGGATGGTTCCACATGAGCCCCGACTGCACGCACCACAGCCAGGCCGCTGGTGGGCAGCCGCGCAAGCGCGAGATCCGCAACCTGTCGTGGATCGGCCTGAAGTGGGCCGGCAAGAAGAAGCCCCGGGTTATCAGCCTGGAGAACGTGAAGCAAATCCTGCAGTGGGGCCCGCTGATCGCCAAGCGCGACAAGGTGACAGGCCGAGTGATCACGCTCGACCGGGTGTCGCACCCAACCAAGCCAAAGGCGATGATCAACCGGGTAGCGGAGCCTGGCGAGCAGGTACCTGTATCCAACCAGTTCCTGGTACCGAACCCCAAGCGCCGCGGTATTACCTGGAAGCGGTTTGTTCAGTTGCTGGAAGGCATGGGCTACCAGGTGGAATGGCGGATCATCAAGGCCTGCGACTTCGGTGCGCCAACCAGCCGGGAACGCCTGTTCATGATCGCCCGCTGCGATGGCCAGCCTATCGTGTGGCCTGAGCCCACCCACGCCAAGAACCCTGGCAAACGCCAGCAGAAGTGGCGCACGGCCGCGGAGTGCATCGACTGGACCGTGCCGAGCAAGAGCATTTTCGACCGCAAGAAGGCTTTGGCAGAAGCCACCCTGCGCCGGGTGGCCAAGGGCATGAAAAAGTTTGTCCTGGACAACCCGCAGCCTTTCATTGTGCCGATCGCCAATTGGTCGGGGGAGAGCGTACAGCCCCTGGCCGAGCCTCTTCGTACCGTCACCGCGTGGCCACGGGGCGGCACCTTCGCCATGTCCAGCCCAACCCTGGTGCAAACCGGTTACGGTGAGCGTGAGGGGCAGCTGCCACGCGTCCTTGGCCTGGGGCAACCGCTGGGCACTATCGTCGCTGGCGGCGTGAAACACGCCCTTACCAGCGCGGTAATTCTTCCGGCCACCCACCAGGGTTCCGATCGGGTGAACGACCCAGCAGAGCCCCTGCCAACGGTTACAGCAGCCAACCGTGGCGAACTGATGCTGGCGCGTCCGGTGATGATCGACGCCGGCAAAACAACAGCATTCATGGTGCAAAACAACAACCATCGCGGCACCGTTCCGTCTACTGGCCGGGCCTTGAGCGAGCCCATGTCCACGGTTACCGTGAAGTCTCCGCAAGGCGTGGCAACCGCGCACATGACCACGCTGCGCAACAACTGCATCGGCAGCGATCTTGGCTCCCCCGTTGGTACCATAACCGCAGGTGCCGAGCATCACGGCCTGGTGCAATACACGTTGTCACCAGAGCACGAGAAGGGCGCCCTGCAGGTCGCTGCGTTCCTGATCCGTTACTACGGCACTGAGAACATGAGCCCCTGCGATGAGCCTCTTTCGACCATCACGACCAAGGACCGCCTGGCCCTGGTGACCGTGTATGTGAAGGGGACGCCATACGTCATCGTTGATATCTGCCTGCGGATGCTGCAACCCCATGAGCTCTACCGGGCCCAGGGCTTCCCAGCGAACTACATCATCGACATGGGCGCAGACGGCAGGCCGTTCACCAAGACCGAGCAGGTACACATGTGCGGCAACAGCGTCAGCCCTCCACCGATGGCAGCACTTGCCCGAGCAAATGACCCGTGGAAGGTCCTACAGCAGAGTGCCGCTGCTGCTTAATCCTAGGAGTGCAAAAGTTGGTGCTGCTTGGCTTCGAAAGTCGATAGGACCGGGGCTGGATTGGTAACGCTGTTCACCGCGATCCATTTCCGCGTGGCCGCAACATCGAACACCAGCTTTTGCGCATCTATCTCCGCAAGAAGTGAACGAGACAACCGATATCGGCCGCATTCACCACACTTTCTCTCCTCGAAATCGCCAGTAGTAGGCGTAACCGATTCCGCCTTGGCCTTGCAAACGAAGCAATCCATAACTGCGCCCTCCCTTTAGTAGTGGCCAATTGACTCTAGCTCATATGGCCTGAGGTATCCCCATGCCCACAGAAAACCGATCCAGCAACACCGAGATGGTCAGCGTGCAGCGCGAGCGACTTGATGCGCTCTGGCGCGAGATCCAAGACAGCTCTCTGCGGAGCGAGGATCCACCCCATGTCCGCTTTGCTGCTGCCCTCCTAGCCCATCCAGCCGAGGAGCACCAGGTCAAGCCGGTGGCGCTTCCCTCCTGCAATGCCAAGCTGAGCGATTCCCACGACTGGGACCAAGGCTATCGCGGGGGCTGGAGGGCCTGCCTCGACGAGATCTCCAAGCTGGGGCCGCTCTACACCCACGCCGATCATTGCGAGGTTGAGCGGCTGCGCGCCGACCTGGCCCAGTGCGAAGCCATGGCCGCGATGGTTGCTGAGCGCGAATGGGCAGAGCATGTCGGTACCGGCCTAGTATCCAGCAAGGTCGAGGCTGCATTCTCCCAGCTGCACATCGACCTGCACGGCGCCAATGAGAAGCTGGCCGGGCGGGATGCGCTGCTGCGAGAGGCCTACGCAGAGCTCCTCGCCATCAAGGCTGAAATCGGTTTTCGCGGCGCCACGATAGCCCTGATTGGTCGGATTGACGCGACCCTGTCCGCCAGCGCAGAGCCAGAGGCGAAATCGTGAAGACACATTTCGCACCATTCACCGACCTGGAAGACCTCGAGCAAGCCCCGTGCGGCACCTGGCTAGGCGAGGCCAGTGAGCTATCGGGCGACTGGGCCAGAGTCGATTGCCTGCTCTGCCAAAATCACAAGGCAAAGATCATCGCAGCTGGCGCAGCCGAAGAGCGTTTCATCGTCGAGCAGATGGGCGACATGGCGGCCTTCATGCGCGCGGAAGACTCCGC
Organism: Pseudomonas sp. UBA6315; assembly: GCF_002438125.1. Lineage (NCBI taxonomy): Bacteria > Pseudomonadati > Pseudomonadota > Gammaproteobacteria > Pseudomonadales > Pseudomonadaceae > Pseudomonas > Pseudomonas sp. UBA6315. Next base: position 6,425 of record NZ_DJTF01000076.1, on the reverse strand, counting down.
CCCGCAAGAGAACATTTGTACTCCTCAGCTGCAACCCCTCTCCCCATTATTCAATGCCGCGATATGGCGGCCAAGGCGCTCTCTTGCCCACAGAAAAACGCTCACCCGCCAGAGGCTCGACCGTAGTTGGGTGTCACGGCTTGTGTCTCAAGTAGAAGGCAAGAGCCACCGCATCCACCGCCATCACGACTGCGATTAGGAGAAGCATCAACTGGTGATCGCCCGGAACCATGTCCGCATTCCTAGATTTAGGCAGTCCGATGGATGTTAGCTATTTCTATTCCATTTCCACTATATCGCAGCAACGCAGTGAGTACTCCTGCAAACCGAGGACAATGCTGGTTGGCCAACCGCATCTCTACTACTGAGATCCAGAAAATTTCCTTCGAGACGGAACGATTTGATATCACAATGATTCAGATAGCTTGCTAACAAACAAAACCAGGTTTTTAGGACTACCGTGATCATGAAGAAAATCATCGCAGCGTCGGTGCTTTCCTTGGCAGCATTTTCTGCAGGGGCAACTGAGCTATCAGGTGCAGTGGGCGCAACCTCACAAGGAGGGCTTACTGCCCGAGCGGGCGTAGGATTTGCCTGGGATAAAACCTGGTTCGAGTCGACCACCGGCCGCCTTACTGGCTATTGGGATGCGGGATACACGTATTGGGAAGCGGGCGATGCCTCCGGTGGCGCGCACTCCCTTTCGTTCGCTCCGGTATTCGTGTACGAGTTTGGCAGCGGCAACGTCAAACCATTCATTGAGGCCGGAATCGGCCTAGCGGTGTTCTCCGGAACATCAGCCGGGGATCAAGAGTTAGGCTCCGCGTTCAACTTTGAAGATCGCATCGGGGCAGGACTGAAGATCGGGAACTCACAGAGGATCGGCATTCGTGCAATGCACTACTCTAATGCCGGGATCAAGCAGCCGAATGATGGGATCGAATCCTACTCCCTGTTTTACAGCCATCAAATTTGATGCAGACGGGCCCGCATTCTTGCGGGCCTTTCCCAAGGCAGCAGCACTGCCACCTCAGTCACTCCCCACTGAAGCTTTTGGGATCAATCGGCATCGGTTGGAACTCATCACCCTGCCCTGAAACCCACCAGCGAACATCGGTTATACCGTGACGTTCTGCTGTGGGCCTGCTGACCTTCTTGATTTTTTGTTGCCCAAATCGAGGAATCACGCCAAGCCCAGCATCGCAACTCGCCCAATGCCAAGCCTCAGTGTTGTCCATTCGCTCTAGCCGAATGATGAAGGTCTTATAGATGTTATGCAGGCGGTACTCCACCACGTAAAGCTGTGGACCTTTCATCAGTGTTTCTCCACGAATAAGTGTGGAATGGACAGCGTAGGCTTTTTGAAAATTCCGTTAGTGCCTGCGTACCTGATGACGGTTTCGCCCGCGAAGAGAGAGCTTAAAGCTTCCCTCTGCCCCGCGGACCAATGCTAGTTAGGACCGGGTGGCCTCGGTTTCTACGAACTGCTGAGCCAGCGCCTTGCCGGCTAGAACAGCTTCCTCCGAAGAGGCGAATCCACTGCGCACCCTCAGCGCGCGCGTAATGCCACCAGGGCGACCTACTTCCACAAGCATGCCAGTAGGGCAATCGAAGTCTGGCTCCCAGAGAACGTAGATAGATGCCTGGTATCCGAGATACGAGTGCAGGTGTAGGTCATGACTTGAGGACTGAAGGCTCATCACTCTCTCCAACTAAGCGGCTAAATTTTCACCTCTGCTGCAGATACGACCGGTGCGCCAAGATGGGCGTTCCGTTGACAAGCTTCATCACTTATAAAGACGCGAACCTTTGCGGGGAAGCGGCTCTAGGATGGCGGCACTTGGCGGGGGAAAAGCTTTTGCCACCCAGTCGCGAGCACGCTCCAGCGCCCAAGACATCGCCACGGAGAGCTTCTGCCCAACACACTCTGGATGCTGCTCCTCTAGGAGGAGCACCCCCTTACTCCCATAGATGCCGAGGAACACCTGAGTGACGTTATCCAGCGAGAGCCTTGCCTGGATGTTTATCAGCGTGCCACATGAGAGTCGTTCATCGTAGTTGCGAAAGTGCAATTCAGGATTGGCCCACTCCCAATAAACCTTACCTCGATTACGCATGGAACGGACCTTTCATCTCAAATTCTTGACCGGATAGCCAGCATACACAGCTGATTGAGCGAATCTACTTCAGAAAGTGAGCGTTACATTTTTTTACATTTGCTGAATCACCTGAATGGATGTGATCGTGCCAGAAGCAACGACAGCCTCCCCCGCCAGATGCCGAGCGCGTCCCACTCCCCAAGCCAGCGCTCTGGTCATTGATTCCCCGGGTCGTGAGTCAAAAGCCTCTTCGTGAATAGCCATGCCGCTTGGGGCGTATATGCCGATGAACATCTGAGTGTTACCCGTTCGCGACAGCCGCACCTGAACATCAATGAATGTGCCATTGCTTAGCGTTTCGTCATGAGTGCGATGGTGCAGCGTGGCGTCTGCCCATTCCCAAAACACATCTCCGCGAATTCTCATGGCGATCTCCTACGACTTTAGTTTCATGTGTATCTGCCACCATAGCCAAAGCCAAACGGGTCGCAACCGCAATTAGTCGGCATGTGAGCTGAATCGGACAATTGGCCTCTAAACCTGTACCCACCCCTTTCCCATGTACAACTTTTTGCCGCGATATGGCGGCCAAGGACGAAGTCATGCCTGAAGAAAAGCAGCAAGCCTGGCCAGATCACTTCCGCTACATCGACTCCATTGGCCCGGAAGGCGTAACGATCGTCTGTCGGCGTTACGTGGTGATCCGTGAAAGCGAGCACTGCTACTGGCTCGTACCAGAAGCTAATGTAGAAATGGCAAAGCATTCAGAGGCCGCGACGGGCAGAGTCTGGCGCTTTGCGAAACGTGTCTCGAAAGACTCCTGGCGCCGGTTCGCCTACCCCGACAAAGAAGAGGCGCTGCGCAGCTACAAGGCCCGCAAGAGCCTTCAGATGAGCCATGCCGAGCTGGCCATGGAGCGCGCGAAGGCAGCGCTGGCCGACGTGAAAGACCTTGAGGCAATTAATGACGAGCACCTGTGTGCCGGCGGCGATTACATCAGACAGCTCAACTGGTTGGACTGCTGATGACCCCCCTCGCCCTCTGCCTCCTGCTGCTGGCCACCGGCGCCAGCGCAACCGAGAACGTCATCGACGTGCAGCACGACAGCCAACGCGGCGTCACCTGCTACCTGTTCAATGGGGTAGGTATCAGCTGCATCCCCGACAATCAGCTGCAAGCCAGCAACCAGCGCCAGCTCTCCCCGCACGAAACCCAACCCGAACCTACACCCGCACTGGCGCCTGGGCGCTCGGTTGATGAGAGGTATGAGCTGTGAGTAAAGCCGCCCGCAAAGACGTGCTCGACGAAATGACCAAGGAAGACTTGGTGGACTGGATCAGGTCGCAGCACTTTTTCATCAAGCCCAAGAAGAGTGATGTTCTCTACCTGCGCTGGAATCGGCAATCGGCCTCCGTTATCGATGAGATGGAGAAGGAAAACCGCGCACTTGATCACCTCGACTTCAGCGAGCGTGATCGCCTGGCCAAGCAGTTCAACGCCTCGAAAGACCCTAATGAGCGCCTTCGGCTGATCGAGAAGATCGAACCGTATGACAAGGCCATGAGGGACCATCTCAGCCGATCCGAGGCGATTAACCGCAAGCAGAAGCGAGTGGATGCTCTTTACGAGCAGATCGATGTGGAGCGTCGGAAGGAGCAGCGTGCATGACCGACCTGATCGAAGTGAAGACGGCCAGGCTGATCGGCGCGTCGCTGGACTGGGCGGTGGCCATGGCCGAGGGCTTCAGCTCAGACCCAGGCCAGCGCACGACAATCTGGCGCGCCGAGGACGACCCGACCAGCGTCAGCATCCGTGGTGCCGCCGAAGGCTTCGGCTATCGCCCATCCGCCAACTGGGAGCAAGGCGGCCCGCTGATCGACAAGCACTGCGGCAGCACTCAGCACGCTCCGGGCCTGGCCGAGGAGGCCTGCTACAGCGGCGGCCCAGCCGGTGCTGGGATCTGGCTCTATGGCCCCACAGCACTGGTCGCGTTTTGCCGCGGCTTCGTGCACCACATGCTTGGCGATACCGTCCAGGTGCCGAAGGAGCTCTGCCACTGGCTCTGCCTCTGATGTACATCGAACTAATCTAAATGGCTGGTTGGAGGCGATCTAAGCCGAAAGTGCTGGAAGCTCTTTAGACAGAAAGGCAGTAGCGCCTGGGCTCAACAAAGTGCGGTTTAAATCGCAACGTGATACCCATTTACAGGCGGCAATTTCATTGCGCGGGGCTGGCTTATCAAAATCACCCAAACACGCCGTGAACACATGATGGAACGTACAGCCGGCCTCTAGACTGCAGAGTGCTAACAAGCTGTTGCCACGCAATCCAGTCTCTTCCTCAAGTTCACGAGCAGCAGCTTGCTGCGGTGTTTCACCTGATTCGATTGCGCCGCCCGGAAAGTTCCATTTTCCACCCTTCCTTCGCACCAGCAACACCTTGCCACTACGTAAGCAGATGATTGTGGCTCTTACTTTATTTGCCTTTTGTTGTTTAAGGGGCATCTGATTGCTCGTCACGATTTATCAGGCATTCAAAGACTTCTGTGCAGTTCAAGCACTGCCTCACCTTTTCGATGACAAGTAAATTATGCAACAAGTTCAGCCAAGCACCCCAAAGTGCTGGGATCCCTGCTGACCCCTCCCCTTGCTACTTAAGCGCGCCGACGATAACCGACGACCAGCAGCATGATTCCTGGCACCACAAGGCCAACCGCCGTGTAGCCGAAAGCAACCTGGCCAGATGCTCCGACAGCGGCGAACGCAGCTCCAACTGCAATCAGTGGAGCCGCTGCTAAGTAGAAAGGCTTGGCTGTCTTGCCCATAACGATCCTCCTGAAAGAGGGCCTATTTAATCACACCCTGCCGCCACCGGCGGCTTGGAGACCCTATGCATTCAAAAAGGAAAAAGCCAGGCGATGAACACGCCGGGCAAGAACAAGCCGTTGCCCAAGAGATGGACAAGGTGACGGAAGAGAAGATGGCCGACCTGCTGGGCATTACGCTGCGCGCCCTTCAAACCAGGCGCCAGCGCGGAAAGATTCCCGAGGGCGTCTGGAACAAGAACGGTCGCAACATCATGTACAGCAGATGGAGATATGAGGAATGGCTAGAAAGCCTGTGGGTCTGCCCCCTGGAATTGAAATCCGAGGAGACTCGCTCCGAATCCGTTTCACTTGGAACGGTGAGCGTCGCGGGGAAACCGTCGCACATCCCCCGACAGCGCAGGGGATCAAAGCTGCCAGCCGTTTACGTGATCAAGTAGTCAACCTGATCCGACACAACCTGCTCGATGACGAGAAATACGCGGAGCTCTTCCCGGGCTCGGAGGCAGCGCGACAAGTTGCAGACGCAATGCCCAGCCTGGGCGACTACACCCAGATGTGGCTGGACAGCCGGGACATCGTTCAGGGCACCCGGAACAACTACAAGAGCATCTTCAACATCTACTGGATGCCATACCTCGGATTGCGCCGGCTGGATATGATCACCCCTACCATGCTGCGCGGGGTGATTTCGCAGATTCAATGGACATCCGCTGGGGTGAAACGCAACGCGATCATCAAGCTGTCGAGCGTATTCAAGACGGCTGTGTTCGACGGATTGATCACCAAGAACCCGACCGCCTCACTCGATAAGCCGAGGCCGGTGAAGAAGGTCGTAGACCCCTACACCCGCACGGAGGCCGAGACAATTATCTCGCACCTCTATGCGACCCTCCGCAAATACTCCCAGATCTACGCGGCGTTCTTCGAGTTCTGCTTCTTCACCGGGGTTCGGCCTGGCGAAGCCATGGGCCTGAAGTGGGAGGATGTCGACTTGGATCAGCGATCGGCAACGATTCGCCGGATCATCGTCAACCGAGTGCCTGAAGAGCGCACGAAGACCAAGCACCACCGGGTGGTGCTGCTCAACGAGCGCGCGCTTAACGCCATCACCCAGGCCCAGCGAATGGCGACTCTTCGACGCATGGCGTCCAAATCGGCCCATCCAGTAAGCCCTTTTGTGTTCCAACCGAGCAAAGGTGGGCTGTGGATCAACGAGCCAAGTGTTACAATCCGCCACTTCAAATCAGCGCTCGAGGCGCTGAACATCCGTGAACGCCGTCAGTACGACACCCGCCACACCTACGCAACCATGTGCCTCATGTCTGGGATGAACCCTGCGTTCATTGCGAACCAGCTTGGCCACAGCGTCGAGATGTTGCTTTCTACCTACGCGAAATGGATCAGCTCCTCCTCGGATTGGAGGGAGCTGGAGAAGCTGCCGCCCCGAGTCGAATTGGCCCAAAATTGGCCCAAAACTGACGAGAGGGCCTAAATACACC